>NZ_WSPG01000018.1:0-75162 GCF_022819185.1 Morganella sp. HSTU-ASny43 | reverse complement strand
TGCCCGGACTCGGAATCGAACCAAGGACACGGGGATTTTCAATCCCCTGCTCTACCGACTGAGCTATCCGGGCAACGAGGCGTATTAAACCCGATTCCGTTCGGGGCGTCAATCTTATTTCCTTCAAATTTAATCAAGTGCCGGTTTTTTCTGCAATTTACTGAAGTTTTAATCAATAACGTCTGTTTTTACGGCATAACACGTAAAATTACCGGCGGACAACTGCGGATGCTGCCCGCCGGAAAGTTTAACGGCGGTAACCTTTTTGCAGGTCGTTTACTTTGCGCAGGTAATTGCGGGATTCTCCGGACGGGTGTTTTGTCGTCAGGGTTTCATACACTTTACCCGGCTCCATACCGCTGATAATGCGGGCGGCCTGTTTCTTATCACTGTGGAAGACACGCAGCACACTGCCCGCACCGCCGTTGTAGGCAGTGATCACCGCATAGCGCCGTGATGTCGGGTTGCTGATCTCACCGAGATAGGTATTCTGCAGAATCGCCAGATATGCGGTACCGGTATCGATGTTGCTTGCCGGGTCAAACAGATAGCTGCGGCCCGGTACACCGGAGCGGCCCTGTGATTTAAACACATCACGTCCGGCGGTGTTCGGCATAATCTGCATCAGTCCCAGCGCATCAGAGCGGCTGACCGCATACGGGTTAAAGCTGGATTCCGTCTGCATAATCGCAAGGATCAGAGACTCTTCCACGCCGTATTTGGCGGATGCCTGACGAACCAGCGGCAGGTATTTGTGAGCACGCTGATCCAGATGGTTCGGCACCAGTTTCAGGGTGATATAGGTGATCATCTGTGAGCCGGACTGGCGGCGCTGTAAACGGTTGGTCACCAGATAATCCGCGAATTTGGTGGCGCGCCACTCCCAGCGGATCGGCTGTCCGGTATGATCCAGCACCTGGCCGAACAGGAACGGCTCTTTACTGATGGTGACATCGTTGGCATCAGAATAGAGGTCAACCGAGCCCGGATCCTCTCCCATCAGCAGGGTATTGATAATCGCCTGACGCAGATGCGCTTCCGGCTCAACCCCCGCCAGCGTCTCAATAGTGACGGTACCGGCATCAAAGTTGATATGGGAACGGGTGTAGTACTGATCGGTGTATTTGACGTAATCTTTCGGACCGGCGATCAGAACTTCTTTTATACCCCAGATATTTTCAATGTTATGGGCAAACTGACCCATCAGAATATCAAATCCGTTGGTATCCTTAACATATTCAGGACGGTAATCCGTCTGTTCCTGTGAACCGGTACAGGAAGCCAGCAGCGGCGCAATAATGATCAGTGCAGCAAGTTTTTTCATGGGTATAAATACGGTGTGATCCGGGTTCAGATACAACATCAGAGCCGGGAAAGGGCTCTGATGACAGGGTTATTTTTCAGGCGGTGTATAGCCTTCAATGTGGATATCGTGGCCTTCAAACAGGAATTTGACCATCTCCTGTTCCAGCAGTTTGCGATCATCCGGGTTCATGGTGCTGAGTTTTTTCTCGTTGATCAGCATGGTCTGTTTGGACATCCACTGCTGCCAGGCTTCTTTGGAAATCTCATTAAAAATACGTTTACCTAATTCGCCCGGATAGAGCTGAAAATCCTGGCCGTCAGCCTCACGCTGAAGAAAAGTGCAAAAAATTGTTCTGCTCATGTAACATCCTCAAAAATGGGGTTCTTTACCCGATCTGCTTAAGCAAGGTTTCCACCGGGGCGGCCAGGCCGATCGCCGGCGGATTTTGGCTGTTATACCAAATCCCGTCGCTGTCGTCATGGACTGCTGTGCGATCGGTGACGTTTACGGCAACGGGCACAATATCCAGATGAAAATGGCTGAATGTGTGGCGGAAGGCAATCAGCTGCTGTAATGGTGAGTGGCTGATGCGGCGCTGTGCCAGCCAGTCGTGCATGGCGTCTTCCGTTGCAAACTGCGGAAAACTGTATAATCCGCCCCAAATCCCTTTTGCCGGGCGCTTTTCCAGCCAGATCTCATTATCATGCTGAATGATAAGAAAGTAAGCTGTTTTTTCCGGAATTGATTGTTTCGGTTTTTTGCCGGGATACGCCGCCGGATTGTGCTCTGCATACCCAATGCAGCCGGACTGCAGCGGGCACAGCTCGCACTTGGGTTTGCTGCGTGTGCAGACCATCGCGCCCAGATCCATCATCGCCTGATTAAAATACTGCACACCGTCAGCCGGGGTCACATCTTCGGCGATTGCCCAGAGACGGTTTTCCACCTCTTTTTTACCGGGCCAGCCGCTGACGGCGTAACAGCGCGCCAGCACCCGTTTGACATTGCCGTCCAGAATCGGGAAATGCTGATTCTGAGAGAGGGACAGAATCGCGCCTGCGGTTGAGCGCCCGACACCGGGCAGGGCAACCACATCCTCAAACGTGACCGGGAACTGTCCGCCGAATTCAGAAGCGATAGTCTGCGCGGCTTTATGCAGATTGCGGGCACGGGCGTAATAGCCGAGCCCGGTCCATAAATGCAGCACTTCATCAAGTGGGGCGGCAGCCAGGTCTGTGACTGCCGGAAACCGTTCAATAAAACGGTTAAAATAAGGAATAACCGTTGCCACCTGGGTCTGCTGTAACATCACTTCAGAGAGCCAGACATGGTAAGGCGTTTTCTCCTGCTGCCAGGGCAGGTTTTTTCTGCCGTAGCGGTGATACCACGTCAGAACCGATTGCGAAAATTGCTGTGCTTCCATGAGAATAAAATAATAATTGAATAGTTTTAATTGACGGGAATTCCAGCACACTGTTTTGCGACTGTAAACCAACTTTTGCCTGAAATTGTGCGAAAGAGGATGATTAACCGGTGCGAAGTCGGTTGTCTCTTGCTAAACTTGCCGCACTTTGCGTGTGTCAGCGCAGCGCAGCCCGTTGTGCCGGACACATTATGATTTATTTTTGCCGGGATACTGACAGCAAACCTTATGATCAACAATGTAATTTCGCCGGAATTTAATGAAGACGGCAGAGCCCTGCGCCGTGTCCGCAGTTTTGTGCGCCGTCAGGGACGGCTGACCAAACGTCAGGAAGATGCCCTGACAGACCTGTGGCCGTCAGCAGGGGTGGATTTTACCCCGGAACTGCTGGATTTTACCGCACTGTTCGGGCGTGATGCACCGGTCACACTGGAGATCGGTTTCGGCATGGGCGCCTCTCTGGTGGAGATGGCGAAACAGAATCCGGATAAAAACTATCTGGGGATTGAAGTGCATGCTCCGGGTGTCGGTGCATGTCTGGCGGATGCGCAGGAAGCCGGGGTGACGAACCTGTGGGTGATGTGCCATGATGCCATCGAAGTGCTGGATAAAATGATCCCGGATAACAGCCTGCATATGGTGCAGCTGTTCTTCCCTGATCCGTGGCATAAGGCCCGTCACAATAAACGGCGCATTGTTCAGCTGCCGTTTGCGGAAAAAGTGCGGACAAAACTGACGCAGGGCGGTATCTTCCATATGGCGACAGACTGGCAGCCGTATGCGGAGCACATGCTTGAGGTCATGACTCAGGCACCGGGTTACCGCAATCTGTCAGCAACACAGGATTATGTACCGCGCCCGGAAACCCGGCCGGTCACGAAGTTTGAAAAACGCGGCCATCGCTTAGGCCATGGCGTCTGGGATCTGATGTTTGAGAGGATGAAATAATGGCAACACAACGTAGTCGTCGTTTACGGAAAAAAATGCGTATCGATGAGTTCCGCGAACTCGGTTTTTCCTTCAAATGGGACTTCCCGGAAGGCACTGATGTCGACACTATCGACCGCACCGTTGACCAGCTGGTTGAGGAAGTGATCGAGCCGAACGGCCTGGCGCTGGATGCCAGCGGTTACCTGAGCTGGGAAGCCATGGTCTGTTTACAGAAAATCGGTGAATGTACCGATGAGCACCGTAAGCTGGTGGGTGACTGGCTGAAAGCCAAAGGGATGCAGAACATTCAGATGTCTGAACTGTTCGATATCTGGTGGGACTGAGATAAATTTCTTACCACGCTAATTATTAATAAGGGCACCTGAAAAGGTGCCCTTATCTCTCTCCGGCCTCCGGAGTTGTGGCGTGCCGTGTTTTGGAGTAACAACCTTGACCACACACTTTAGTAATGAACTGCTGGACGATATCTTACACCGTGTCCGGCCGCTGATTGGCTCCGGTAAAGTGGCGGATTATATTCCGGCGCTGGCGGAAGTCTCACCTGACAGGCTGGGGATCGCGGTGTGTACCGTGGACGGGGAGATTTTTGCCGCCGGTGATGCGTATCAGCGCTTTTCGGTGCAGTCCATTTCCAAAGTGCTGAGTCTGACACTTGCGATGACGCGTTATAAGGAATCGGAGATCTGGTCGCGGGTCGGCAAAGAGCCGTCCGGTCTGCCGTTTAACTCACTGGTGCTGCTGGAGATGGAAAAGGGTATTCCGCGTAATCCCTTTATTAATGCCGGGGCGATTATTATCGCGGATATGCTGCAGTCCCGCCTCAGTGCACCGCGCCAGCGGATGCTGGAGTTTGTCCGCAAACTGACCGGCAGTCAGGATATCACCTATGATTTGCAGGTGGCGCGTTCTGAACTGGAACACGGCAGCCGCAATGCCGCCATTGCTTTCCTGATGAAATCCTTCGGCAATTTTGAGAATAATGTACTGACGGTGCTGGAGAACTATTTTCACTATTGCGCACTCTCAATGAACTGTGCTGAACTGGCAACCTGTTTTGCTTATCTGGCCAACGGCGGCATACCGCTGGGCGGTCAGGAGCCTGTGATCACGCCGTTACAGTCACGGCAGATAAATGCCCTGATGCTGACCTGCGGGATGTATGACGGTTCCGGGGAATTTGCTTACCGGATAGGCATGCCCGGTAAATCCGGGGTCGGCGGCGGGATCGTCTGTGTGGTGCCGGGTGAGTTTTCTGTGGTGGTCTGGTCTCCGGAACTGGATGATTCAGGGAACTCTTTGGCCGGTTGCGCTGCCTTAGAAATGTTATCCGCAAAAATCGGGCGCTCTATTTTCTGAACCCGCCGGGTTCAGCGTCCGCTGTCTGAGAATCAGGAGTGTTTATGTTACGTAAATGGATTGCCGTTCTGAGTCTGGGTGCCGCGTCACTGGCATCGGCGGAAGGGTATCAGTGCAGTGTCACCCCGCAGGATGATTTGGTTATCACACCGGCCTATGTGCAGGTGATCGGGAAAAGCGGGGAAATGAAGATCACCCCTGACGGGCAGATCACCCGCGACGGCAAATCCCTGACACTCAGCGCCGCACAGAGTGCGGATGCAAAACGCTACCAGTCAGGTGTGCGTCAGGATGTGCCGTGGATAAAACAGCAGGCGGTAAACCGGATCGGTAAATCCCGTCAGGCTGTGGATAAAGTGCTGATCAAAGAGATGGGGCAGGACAGCAAACTGCGCGGCCATCTGACAACCCTGGAAGCGGATCTGAATAAACAGGTTGATCGGATCATTGAAACCCGTCCGGATGGTTATGCCTTCCATCATCAGGCGATTAAGCAGGTGGAGCAGGACGGACGGGCGCAGATCCAGCAGCGCCTCGGCGGTATGCTTCAGGATGCTATCAATGAAATCGGCCGCAAACAGCTGCTTGCCGGGCTGACCGGTGACAAAAGCGCCGCCGGTGCGGCACTGAGCGGGCTGGACGGGTTACAGAAATCCTTACAGCAGGCCGTGCGTGAACAGGAAGATGATTTTAAACAGTTCAGCAAACAGGTGTGCGGCAAAGTCACTACCCTGGAACAACAGCGTATTCAGCTGATAAATTCCCTTAAGTAATATAAGGTTACCGGTACATTCTGTGCCGGTAACTGCTTTTTTAACCGATCAGGTTCAAATAAATGGTAATTGTTATGATAATGATTCTTATTTGATTGACATGTTTCGGCTTCTGCCTAGAATGAACTGCGACGTTAAACGCATTTAATCAGGCAGGAACATGAAAAAGATCATTCCGTTAGTGTTAATTCCGTTTTTAGGCTTTGCCTCCGCTTCCGCGCTGGCTGACTCCGCGCCGAAATATACCCCGAATCATATTGCCGCCGTGGCGGATAAAAGCCCGCTGCTGACCATCGAACATCAGTCGGGCTCTGCGAAAGTGGCACAAAAGCCATCCCGCGTGGTGCTGTTTGACTTTGGTGTGTACGACACCATGAATAAGCTGGGACTGGCTGACAATGTTGTCGCGCTGCCGCTGGGCAATCTGCCGTCATACCTGAAAGGTCAGGTGGACAGCAAAGTCGCTGATGCAGGCGGAATGAAAACGCCGGACCTGGCAAAAATTGCAGAACTGAAGCCGGATCTGATTGTGATCACCGGCCGTCAGGGCAAATCATTTGATGAACTGAACAAAATCGCGCCGACAGTGAACCTCGGTACCGGCGGTGATGATTATCTGGCTGCGGCAGAGGCGAATATTACTCTGATCGGTCAGCTTTATGATATTGAGAAGAAAACCGCAGAAGAACTGGCCGCACTGAATAAAACCGTTGCTCAGGCTCAGGAAAAAGCCGCCAAATCCGGTAAGAAAGTGCTGGTGATGCTGCATAATGACGGTAAATTATTCCCGAATAAACAGCCGGTTGTCTATCAGGTGGTGAAAGCGGCTGCTGTTGATATTCCGGTTGACCCGAAAGCAGAGAAAGATAAACGCCCGCTGGTGACTCCGGAAATGGTGGCAGAGCTGAATCCGGATGTGATTCTGGTGATTGACCGCAGCGCGGCGATTGGTGCAGGGCAGTGGGATAAAGCGGCTTTTGAAACCGATGGTGTGAAAAAGACCAATGCCTTTAAAAATGACAAGATTATCGTGTTACAGCCGGATCTCTGGTATCTCTCCGGCGGCGGGCTGGACAGTCTGAACCGTCAGGTGCAGGCCGTGGAAAGCGCGCTGTAATCCGCTGATTCAGATAAATAATAAAAACCCGGACGTGAAAACGGCCGGGTCAGGCCGTTGACAAACCCGCAGGGGTTGGCGACGACCGCCAGGGGTTGTAAAAATAAACCAGGAAAATCAATTTATTGATTTTCGGCTGATAACACAAAGCAGGAAAAACCACGTTTTATCCTGCTTTGTCAGCAATCTCATCCGGACGTGAAAGCGGCCGGGTTTTTGTTTTATAAAAACCGTTCCAGCAACGTATTGAGGAATAACTTGCCGTGTTCGGTTATCTGCCAGTGGGTTGCGGTTTCAGAAATCTCACCGGCATTCAGTGCCGCTTCAATCTGCGGACGAACCACGGATTCCGGCAGTCCGGTATAATCGGTGAAATCCCGGCGTGGCATCGCTTCCAGCAGGCGGAACCGGTTCATAAAGAACTCAAACGGCCGGTCTTCCGTTGCCACCTCATTTTGCTGATCAAGATAACGCCCTTCCATATAACCGCGCGGATGTTTGGTTTTGACTGTCCGCAGAATGCGTCCGTCAGCAAACGAAATTTTGCCGTGCGCACCACAGCCGATCCCGAGGTAATCCCCGAAACGCCAGTAGTTGAGGTTATGCTGACACTGAAATCCCGGTTTTGCATACGCGGAGGTTTCATACTGCACATAACCGGCCTGTGTCAGTAACTGATGGCCCTGTGAGAAAATATCCCACAGAAGATCGTCATCCGGCAGTACCGGCGGGCGGGAGCCGAAACTGGTGTTCGGTTCAATCGTCAGCTGATACCAGGAAAGATGCGGCGGGGCGAGTTCAATCGCCTGGCGCAGGTCACTGAGCGCTTCGCCGAGATGCTGCTCCGGCAGCCCGTGCATCAGGTCGAGGTTAAAACTGCGCAGTCCGAGTGTCGCCGCGAGCCGGGCAGCCCGTTTGGCTTCTCCGGCATCGTGAATACGCCCGAGGCGGATCAGTTTGTCATCACCGAAGCTCTGCACTCCAATGGAAATGCGGTTGATACCGGCTTTCTGGTAGCCGCTGAAACGATCGGCTTCCACAGTGCCCGGATTGGCTTCCATGGTCACTTCCGCATCTGCTGCGACAGGAATACGGGCACGTACGCCGTCCATCAGTGTCTGCATCGCTTCCGCACTCAGCAGGCTGGGGGTGCCGCCGCCGATAAAGATAGTGCGGATTTCGCGACCGGCAACCAGCGGCAGATCGGCATCCAGATCCGCCAGCAGATGTGCCACATAATCATCATGCGGCACTTCACCTTTCAGCGCGTGAGAGTTGAAATCACAGTAAGGGCACTTCTGAACACACCACGGGATATGAATATACAGACTGAGCGGGGGAAGCTTACCCATTACGCAGGGCTTCCGACAGTAGTGCCAGCGCTTTGCCGCGGTGAGACATAGCCTGTTTCTCTTCCGGACGCAGCTGCGCGGCAGTTTTATTCAGTTCAGGCAGCCAGAAGACAGGATCATAACCGAAACCGCCTTCGCCCTGCGCCTGCTCTGCAATCACACCGGCCCAGCGGCCGTGGCAGATGATCGGTGTCGGGTCATTTTCGTGACGCATATACACCAGTACACAGTTGAAGTGCGCCTGACGCTGCGCCACAGGTACGCCGTCAAGGGCGGCCAGCAGTTTTACGATATTGGCGCCGTCGTTGCCGTCAGTTCCGGCATAGCGGGCGGAGTAGATCCCCGGCGCACCGCCGAGGTAATCGACGGAAATCCCGGAGTCATCCGCAATAGCCGGTAAACCGGTTACTTTTGCTGCGTGACGCGCTTTGATAATGGCATTTTCAACAAAGGTCAGGCCGGTTTCCTCAACGGAGCCGACTCCCAGTTCCGTCTGTGCCACCACATCCATACCGGCATCCGCCAGCAGTGAGGCCATTTCGCGGACTTTTCCGGCATTGCCGGTAGCTAGAACAATTTTGCGGGTCATATCAGCGCCTGATTACATAAATATCCACTGAACAATATCGTTATAGAGATAGCCCAGTGCATACAGAATAAAAATGACAATCATTGCAGAGAAATCAATACCGCCCATCGGCGGAATGATACGGCGGAACGGCGACATCAGCGGCTCGGTCAGCTGCATCAGTACATAATCCACCGGGTTGCGGCCCTGGCTGAACCAGCTCAGCAGCGCGCGGGCGAGGATCACCCAGAATACCGTCATACCTGCAAGATAAAGAAGATTAAAGAAAGCGACTAACAGCATCAGCCCGCCGAGTTGTCCCTGAAAACCGGCCAGAAACCACGGAAAGAGCAGTTTCAGCAGTACGGCAACATAGGCCACCAGCACAGAAGCCGTATCAATCGGGCCGATAGCCGGAATAATACGGCGCAGCGGACGGACAACCGGCTGTGTGGCTTTCACGACAAACTGGGCAAACGGATTATAAAAGTCCGCGCGCGCCCATTGCATCCAGACACGCAGCAGTAAAATCGTGGCATAGGCATGCAGGAGCGTGGTGACAACAAAATTCAGTGTTTGCATCGGTGAAATCCTTAACAGAAAACAAATTAACCGGTTTGTGATAACGCACTAAGGTACCGGAAGGTCATGATACCGAATGATCAGGATACAGAATAGTTACGCGCACCGAAAATTGCAGTGCCGATGCGTACCATGGTCGAACCGCAGGTAATTGCAGCATCCATATCGTCGGTCATGCCCATCGATAACGTATCCGCCTGCGGGTATTTCCCCTGCAGTTCACGGAAAGCCGTTTCCATCTGACGGAAAACCGCAGACTGGCGCTCAGGATCCGTTTCCGGTGCAGGTATTGCCATCAGTCCGCGCAGACAGACATTCGGCAGTACGGCAACCTGCTCCGCCAGCGCCGGTAATTCCGCAAGGGTGATACCGGATTTACTGTTCTCATCACTGATATTGATCTGGATAAGTACATTCAGCGGTGCTTTATCTGCCGGACGCTGGTCACTCAGGCGCTGGGCGATTTTCAGCCGGTCGATGGTATGACACCAGTCAAAATGCTCCGCAACCAGACGGCTTTTATTAGACTGCAGCGGGCCGATAAAGTGCCATTCCAGATTTTGATTCGCAGAGAAATACTGAATTTTTTCAACGCCTTCCTGGACGTAGTTTTCACCAAAGCGGGTTTGTCCGGCAGCTATCGCTTCTTCGAGCGCGCTCACAGGTTTGGTTTTACTGACGGCAAGTAAGGTCACTGTGTGTGGATCGCGGCCGCATTTTTGCGCCGCAGCGGTTATACGTTCTCTGATTTCTGTCAGATTGTCTTTTATTGGTTTCATGATGATCCGGGAGATAACCTAATGAATATGGATAATTTAATCGCCCTTAGTGTAAAGCATAATGCATCCGATCTGCACCTTTGTGTTGGTCAGGTGCCGGTGTTACGGGTGGATGGAGAGCTTTTTTCGCAGACACACTGTGCGGCGGTAACCGATGACGCACTGCGCGGCTGGGTAAAGACGATCCTCGACCAGGCAAATTACCACAGATTGATGACAAAAGGGCAGGCGGATCTTGCGTTGTTTATCCGCGATCAACCTTTGCGGGTGAATATTTTTATGGCGGGGGGATTGCTGAACGCCGCACTGCGGCTGATAAGCCCCGCAGTTCCTTCTCTGGAGGATATCTTGGCACCGCCGGTGTTTGCCGGGCTGCTGTCAAAAACGCAAAGCGGCCTGATTCTGGTCACCGGGGCGACCGGCAGCGGAAAATCAAGCACGCTGGCGGCGCTGCTCAGTTATATCAATCAGCATTTCCGGCGGCATGTGATTACCCTCGAGGACCCGGTGGAGTTCCGTCACCGCAGCAGGCAGTCGCTGATCCGCCAGCGGGAAATCGGCCGTGATTGTGAGGATTATCAGCAGGGGCTGACAGCCGCGCTGAGACAGGATCCGGATGTGATTATGCTGGGGGAATTGCGGGATGAGGCGGCTATCCGGCTTGCCCTGACGGCGGCGGAAACCGGGCATCTGGTGCTGAGTACGCTCCACACCAGAGGCGCGATTGCGGCGATTGAGCGGCTGACAGATGTGTTCAGCGGTGCGGAGAAAAACCGTGTGTGCAGCCAGATGGCAGGCAGTCTGGTGGCCGTGCTGAGCCAGCATCTGGTGGCTAAACAGGGCGGCGGACGCTGTGCACTGTTTGATGTGCTGATCAATACCCCGGCGGTGGCGAGCCTTATCCGTGATAATAAAGCGTATCAGATTGCCTCTCACCAGCAGTCAGGCGCACAGTCCGGGATGATGACGGAGGAGCAGTGCCTGCAATGGCGGCGCGGCAGAGGGGAGATAGCCGGGGAGGCGGGCGCGGTACCGGCATGGTAAACAGTACAGCGCGCCGGGTGCGGGATAGTCAGCCGTAAAGCTGTTCGAACCAGCTTTCAAGGATAATCACGGCAGAGGCGGAATCCACTTTGTCTTTGCCGAGAGCGCGGTAGCCGCCGTCTGCAAACAGATTGGCGCGGGCTTCCACTGTGCTGAGGCGCTCGTCATGGAGTTCAGCGCGGATCCCGAAACGCCCGTGCAGGCGGTTAGCGAATTTTTTCGCCTGATTTGTGACCAGCTGCGGCGTGCCGTCCATATTGAGCGGCAGGCCGACAACCACATAATCCGGCTGCCATTCACGGAACACAGCGGCGATCAGCTCCCAGTCAGGAATTCCCTCACGGGCTTTCAGTGCCGCCAGCGGGCGGGCGGTGCCGGTGATGGTCTGACCGACAGCCACACCAATGCTTTTGGTGCCGAAATCAAAGGCAATCACAGTATTGCTGCTCATTATGCGTGTCCGGCCTGTTGTGCGATGGTGTAAATATTCACGCCGATACCGGCGGCAGCTTCGCGCCAGCGGTCGGGCATCGGGGTACGGAACAGCAGGCGCTCGCTGGCATCCGCCACCAGCCAGCTGTTTTCCATGATTTCCCGCTCCAGCTGACCGGCCGTCCAGCTTGAGTAACCGAGCGTCATCAGGTAGTGCTCCGGTTGCTCTGCGGTTCCCAGCGTTTCCAGCACGTCTTTTGAGGTGGTCAGAAACAGGTCATCGGTCAGGCGGGTACTGGCAGCGTACTTTTTATCACCGGAGTGCAGAACAAAGCCGTTCTCTTCGGAAACGGGACCGCCGACCAGAACCGGTTTTTCCAGCGACTGATTTTCATCACGGATGTCCGGGGAGATTTTCAGCTTCTGCAGAATTTTACCGACAGACAGCTGTTCGATCGGTTTGTTGATCACCAGTCCCATCGCCCCGTTTTCATTGTGTTCACACAGATACACAACTGAACGCGCAAAATACGGATCATCCAGCGAGGGCATAGCAATGAGAATATGATGTTGTAAGTTCATAACCTTCTTTTCAGTCTGCCCGCAGACCGGAAAAAACAGCCTGCGGGTGTGAATGTACAGACACAGCGCCGGCTGTTACCGGCCGAGACGTTTTTCAATGGCATCCATCAGCATGCCGGTGACAGAAACATCCGGTTGTGCGGCTTCAATTTCGCGGGCACAGGTCGGGCTGGTTACGTTGATTTCAGTCAGGCGGTCGCCGATTACATCGAGGCCGACAAAAATCAGACCTTTTTCTTTGAGGACCGGTGCCACGCTGCGGGCAATGGCCCAATCGCTCTCACTCAGCGGACGCACTTCACCGTGACCACCGGCAGCGAGGTTACCGCGCGTTTCGCCTTTGGCCGGAATGCGCGCCAGGCAGTAAGGAACCGGCTCGCCGTCCACCACCAGGATACGTTTGTCACCGTCTTTGATGGCAGGCAGGAAGTTTTGCGCCATGCAGAAAGTATGACCGTGATTTGTCAGGGTTTCGATAATCACACCGACGTTAGGGTCATCCTGTTTCAGACGGAAAATAGACGCACCACCCATGCCGTCGAGCGGTTTGAAAATCACATCACCGTGTTTTTTGTGGAACTCACGCAGACGCTGTGCACTGCGGGTGACCAGGGTGTCCGGGGTCAGATCGGCAAACCAGGCGGTGAACAGTTTTTCGTTACAGTCGCGCAGGCTCTGCGGTTTGTTGACGATCAGGGAACCGGCACTTTCCGCACGCTCCAGGATATAGGTGGCGTAAATGAATTCAGTATCAAATGGCGGATCTTTGCGCATCAGAATGACATTCAGTGTACTCAGCGCGATATCCTGCTCACTGCCGAACTGATACCAGCCTGCCGGGTCTTCTTTCACCGTCAGAGTGCGGGTACGGGCACGGGCAACGCCCTGATGCAGATAAAGGTCATTCATCTCCATATAATGGATTTCATAACCACGGCGCTGTGCTTCGAGCAGCATCGCGAAACTGGTGTCTTTTTTGATTTTGATGGAATCGATAGGATCCATCACAATACCGAGCTTGATCATTTTTTCTCCTTAACCCAGATCGCCGAAACGCACCTGCAATGCGGTGATTGCAGTGAGCGCGGTGGTTTCTGTGCGTAATACACGCGGCCCTAATAATATGTCGGTAAACTGATGACCGGCGGTCATCGCGATTTCCTCTGCCGACAGCCCGCCTTCCGGGCCAATCAGCAATCGCACTTTAGCGGTTTCTGCGGGCAGTGTATTGATACTTTGTGATGCACGCGGATGTAAATTTATCTTCAGGGCATCATCATTTTCCGCACACCATGCTTCCAGACTCTGCACCGGGCGGATCTCCGGAATCACGTTGCGGCCGCACTGCTCGCAGGCGGCGATGGCAATTTTCTGCCACTGCTGCTGTTTTTTGTCCAGCCGTTCACCGTCCAGTTTAACACCACAGCGTTCAGAGATCAGGGGGGTAATAATCTGAACACCCAGTTCAACGGATTTCTGAATGGTGAATTCCATTTTTTCGCCGCGTGACATCACTTGTCCGAGATGGATGGACAGCGGGGATTCGCGGTTGTCGTCCTGCTCATCTGTTACACGGACGGACACACTTTTTTTGCTGATATCCGTAATTTCGGCATTAAAAATCCGGTTGGTGCCGTTAAACAGGATCAGGGAATAGCCGGTTTTCATCCGGAGCACACGGGCAACATGGTTGGCGCCGTCATCTGTCAGTTCAGTCACCAGGCCGGGGGTTAAAGTGCCGGGGTGATAAATGCGCGGGATCCGCATGAAAATATCCTTTACGTTCTGCCGGCACACTGCCGGTTGATACACATTGCCCCATGATAATAGAGGGGGGATCCTCACTGCAAGCATCAGCCGGGATCATTACATGCCGGGGTAACTGTCAATATTGCGTGATGGATCGAAAAAAAATGTAATTCGGCTGTAATCAGGGAAAAAAACGTGTCTTTCCCGGGACGGTCAGGCAGGCTGCGGATATCGCAACAGAGAAAGGCGCGGGGGAAACATGGACTGGCTGATTATGATTATCTGGGGAGTATTTTTGCCGCCGCCGCTGAAAGCCGGGACGGAATATATTCTGCGCCATTACTATCAGTATCCGCAGCGGTTACCGGGCGGGTGGCTGTATCTGCACTGCCTGTTATCCGGCGTGCTGATAGTGTTCTGGTCAGACGGGCAGGGTGTGTATGTCCTGTTTCTGACACTGCTGTTTTTGTGCTTGGTGATGCTGTTTCATATTGATAACTCGGTATTTTATCTGCCGGATAAACTGGTGTTTCCGGTGCTGTGGGCCGGATTGCTGTTTCAGAATGAGGTCCGGCTGGTGACGATCTCTTCCGCGTTGTACGGGGTGATCGGCGGTTTTTTTCTGCTCTGGAGTGTGGCGGAAGGCTATGCCTGGTGCCGGAAAAAAAGCGGCCTGGGCGGCGGGGATATCAAACTGTTTTCTGCCTCCGGTGCCTGGGTGGGGGCGGAACAGCTCGCGCTGTTGCTGATGCTGGCCTGTGTGTCCGCGCTGGTGGTGTCCGGGCTGCAATATTTACGTCACCGCTGTCATCATCACCCGCGATGCGGCCCGCGCATTATTGCCTTCGGGCCGCATTTAATTGCGGGGATGATTATGGTGATGGGAATGATATCAGGCAGTCGTTTTCAGTAACGGGATCAGCCTTTCCCAGTGTGATTCCGCACCGAGTACAGCCTGGTTCGGGATGTGCTGAAATGCGCCGTCCTCTTCCAGCAGCAGGGTCGGGAAGCCGCCGGTCGGGTTATGCACAAATAACTGACGGCTCTCATGAATATGCTGCTCAGTATTATCAGACTGAATATCACTGATACCCAGTTTATCCGCCAGTCTGCGCAAAGTATCGCGGTTAAGCGGCAGCCCGTCCTGATAATAGGCTTTCTGGCAGGCTTCCAGCATGTCAATGCCTTTACCGGACTGCGCCTGTGCACTGAGAATAGCGGCAATCGGCGGCACGGAATCCATCACCCACTCCTGATTTTTCAGCAGGGTGTAAAAGGCATCGGTAAACGGTTGTCCGGTCAGCTGAGTGATGCGCTGATTGTGGTTGCGGATCATCTCCCGCATGCTGTCATCTGCCGGGCGGCGCTGTGAGCCGGTGATCATTCCGCCGCCGTGCAGGGCGATCGTCACGCCCTGCTTATGTGCTGCCTGAATAAACGGCGCGATACCATAACACCAGCCGCAGAGCGGATCATAAATATAGTGCAGCGTTTTTACTGACATTCTGTTTTCCTTAAATCAGATTACTGCGGCCAGCGCATTTCGCCTTTGAGCACTTTGGCACTCAGTTCGAGGCTTGACTCATCCGCCAGGGCCGGGTAAGCGGCTTTCAGTGTGCTGATCATCTGCTGTGAGTCCTTACTCTCTTTCAGAGCGGTTTCCGCACGGGTCAGATAATCTGCGGTAAAGGTAATGGCAGCCGGTGAAAAATGGCTGTTACCGACATAATGGCCGGGCACCACGGTGGCCGGATGTTTGTCCTGCATACTTTTCAGCGACTGCTGCCAGTACTGACGGGATTCCGGGGTTTGCGTATCCGCCAGCCAGACATGGATATTCTCTGAAACCAGCACACCGCCCATCACTGCGGACAGTGACGGCACCCATACATAACTGCGCTCCGGCGCCGGGCTGTTCAGTCCCTCAATCAGAATACTTTCCCCTTCCAGCATAATGCGGTTGCCCTCTAACGGCTCCGGCACAATGATACTCTGCGGGGCATTCTCTTTCAGAACAGGTCCCCAGTAAGCCAGTTTGCCGTCTTTACTCTCTTTAATCAGTGCGACGGTCTGCGGAGTGGCGACAATCTTAGCCTGCGGGAAGGCTTTTTTCAGTTCATCCAGACCGAAATAGAAATCCGGATCAGAATGGCTGATATAAATGGTGGTCAGCGTTTTGCCGGTCGCACGGATTTTATCCGCCAGTACCTGAGCATCATCTTTCTGAAACTGGGCATCAATCAGAACCACCTCATTTTTGCCGCTGATGATTTCCGAGGAAACCGGGAAGATACTTTTTTCGCCGGGGTTATACACTTCCAGCGACAGCGGTGCGGCGGCAGTAACAAAAGAAGCCCCCATCAGGGCGCTGAATACCAGTGAGGTACGGATTGCAGAAGTCATGGTGTTATCCTTTTTGCAGGTGAATCGTTAAGATGACGCTATAATAAGTTGCATAATCCGCCGGAAAAACCCCATAATCCGGTCTTCATTGTTGCATAAACCGGACAAATAAAATGGACAGGATCACCGCCGCTCAGGTTTTTATTGCCATTACCGAACAGCGCAGCATGAGCAAAGCTGCGGATATGCTGGGAATGTCCCGCGCGATGGTCACGCGCTATCTGGCCGAAATGGAAAACTGGGCCGGTGTGCGGTTGCTGAACCGGACAACCCGCAGTCTGACGCTGACCTCCGCCGGTGAAGCGGTGCTGACGCAAAGCCGGGAATTGCTGTCACTGGCAACGGCGATTGCCCGTCCGGTGGTGACGGAAGATGAGGCGGTCAGCGGCCTGGTGCGTGTCACCTGTGCCCAGTCACTGGCGATGGTGGCACTGTCAAAGGCACTTGTGCAGTTCCGGGCCCGCTATCCGGCTGTTGCTGTCGATGTGCAGGTCACAAACAAGGCGATCAGCCTGGTGGAGGAGCGCATTGATCTGGGGATCCGCATCACCAACAATCTCGAACCAAACCTGATCGCGAAGCCGCTTTCCCGTTGTGATTCTGTGGTCTGTGCGTCACCGGCCTATCTGGAAAAGCATGGGTACCCGCCGTCACCCGAAGCACTCAGTGAACTGACCTGTCTGACCTATAATTTTTACGGCCGCAGTCTGTGGCTGTTTGAACGGGATGAACAGGTGATTTCTGTCCCGGTAAGCGGGGCGCTCAGTGCCAATGAATCCACTTTTCTGCTGGAAGCAACGCTGAACGGGGAAGGTATTGCATTGCAGCCTTACTGTTCGGTGTATGAACATCTGAAAACCGGGCGACTGGTACGTCTGTTTCCTGAATACCGGCTGCCTGCGCTCGGCATTTATGGCATTTATACCAGCCGCGAGCATATGGCGCGGCCGCTGCGCCTGCTGCTGGATTTTCTGGCGGAGTGGTTTGCGCATTCGCCGGACTGGCTGCCGTATCTGCTGGATGAAAAAACTAACCGGTAACCCGCTTTAACTGCCGCAGAACGGCCTGCATATGCTGGCGGAGATGGGTGATAAAAATATCTGTCAGTACAGAATGCGGTCTGTGCAGCGGGCGGATCAGGCTCACGGTGAACGGAATATCCTCACTGAACGGGCGGACACAAATTCCGCTGCAATCCATGGCAGTCAGCGGGTTAACGACAGACACCCCCAGCCCCTCCCTGACCATGGCACATACCGAGGCCGCACTGTGTGTTTCCATGATCATCCGGCGCGGGATCTGCTTTTCACTGAACAATGTATCGATTTTCTGCCGGTAACTGTCCGCAACGGACAGACTGATAAAATTCTGCTGCGCAAAATCAGCAGGGGTCAGTACTGATTTGCTGCACAGCGGATGCGACTCCGGCAGCACACAGACTTCACTGAGCGTGAGCAGGGTTTCCTGCAGGGTGCCGGGTGGTGTCAGCTGATGTTCGGTGATCCCGAGGTCATAACGCTGGGCGGAGAGCCACTCTTCAAGAAGCGGTGATTCCTGCGGGGCGATTTCAAAATTCACATCCGGATACTGCGCATGAAATGTGCGGCAGACCGCGGGCAGTAATGACTGAGCAAAGGCGGGCAGACAGGTGATTGCCAGCTGGGCATGCTGAAACTGGCGGATGCTCTCCGCTGCCCGGCTGATGCGCTCAAGCCCGTAATATGATCGCTCCACTTCCTCAAATAACCGCAGCCCCTGTTCTGTCGGGTGCAGGCGGCCTTTGATGCGGTCGAAAACACGGAACCCGAGGATTTTTTCGAAACGGGCAAGCTCCCGGCTGACCGTCGGCTGTGAGGTATGCAGCAGTTGCGCGGCATCCGTCAGACTTTTTGTTGTCATAACCGCGTGGAAAATATCAATGTGACGCCAGGAGTAGTGTTCCATTATTCATCAAGTCCATATCAGTAATGAATAGATCTTAGCAAATCAGATATTTTAAATCGCGCAGAATTTTTGTCACGATGGAAAAAAATGAGATCACGATCAAAAAGAGCACAACATCATGACCATCGCAACCAAAACACTCCGCGCCCCGTTTACCCCGGATGCCCTGCGCAGCCTGGCTCAGCAGTACGGTACCCCGCTGTGGCTGTATGACAGTGAGGTGATTGTCAGCCGTATTGCACGGCTGAACCACTTTGATGTGATCCGTTTTGCGCAGAAAGCCAATTCCAATATTCATATTCTGCGCCTGATGCATGAGCATGGTGTAAAAGTGGATTCTGTATCTGCCGGGGAAATCGAACGGGCACTGAAAGCCGGTTACCGTCCGGATGAGATAGTTTTTACCGCCGATATGATCACAGAAGAAACGCTGGATCGTGTGCTGGAACTCGGCATTGCGGTGAATACCGGCTCGGTGGATATGCTGCGCCAGATTGGTGCCCGTCGTCCGGGACATCCGGTGTGGCTGCGCATTAATCCGGGGTTTGGTCACGGTCACAGCCAGAAAACCAATACCGGCGGCGAGAACAGCAAACACGGGATCTGGTTTGCGGATCTCGGTGAAGCACTGGCGGAGATCAGCCATTATCAGCTGACATTAACCGGTATCCATATGCATATCGGTTCCGGTGTGGATTATGAGCACCTGGCTACGGTCTGTGATGCCATGGCCGAACTGGTG
Source organism: Morganella sp. HSTU-ASny43 (assembly GCF_022819185.1). Taxonomy (NCBI): domain Bacteria; kingdom Pseudomonadati; phylum Pseudomonadota; class Gammaproteobacteria; order Enterobacterales; family Morganellaceae; genus Morganella; species Morganella sp. HSTU-ASny43. Next base: position 56,059 of record NZ_WSPG01000018.1, on the reverse strand, counting down.
ATCACCAATAATCTGGATATCCGCGCGATTTCTGCCGGCGGCGGATTATCGACCCCTTACCGTGAAGGGGATGAAATTATTGATATCGATAATTATTTTTCACTCTGGGATGCCGCCCGGGCACGTATTGCCCGCCATCTCGGCCGTGAGATCACCCTGGAAATTGAACCGGGTCGTTATCTGGTGGCGGAATCCGGTATTCTGCTGGCACAGGTGCGGGCGGTCAAAGGTATGGGGAGCCGTCACTATGTGCTGGTGGACAGTGGTTTTAATGACCTGATGCGTCCGGCCATGTACGGCAGTTATCACCATATTTCTGTGTTACCGGCAGCGGGAGAGCTGCAAAACAGCACAGTGCGGGAAACGATTGTGGCCGGGCCGTTATGTGAATCCGGGGATGTGTTTACCCAGCTGGAAGGCGGAATGGTGGTGCCGCGTGCATTACCGGAAGCCGGTGTGAATGATTTTCTGGTCTTTCACGATACCGGGGCATACGGTGCGTCGATGTCATCGAATTACAACAGCCGTCCGTTATTACCGGAAATCTTATTTACTGACGGAAAGGCAAAACTGATCCGCCGTCGTCAGACAATTGATGAACTGATGGCGCTGGAAATCACTGAATAATATATTATCCGTTATTGTTTCTGACTGATATTGAAAATCCCCGGGAATAACATCCCGTGGATTTTATTTTTATACTCCCCGGGAGTATATTATTGTTATTTATTATCACATAAAGATAACAATATAATAATGATTATTAACGCAATAACTGCATCCGGAGGCGGTATCCCGGCAGAGTGTGACAGACGTTATAAAACAGATTACCTGTCATAGAGTCCCCGCACTGTTACCTCTATTATCCCTTTAGTTACTTTATTATTTATCGCCGGTACAGTTTTTATATAACAGTGCCGGTCAGCTTTTTCCGGGGACGTGCGTATTATGAATTTAATGCAGCCATTTGTATCAGAAAAATTAACACTTAAAAATAAATTAGTTTATCCGCCGGTCAGAATAAAACGCGCTGCTGACGGCTACGCGAATTACTTTCATCTGGCGCATTATATGTCTTTTGCTGTCGGTCAGGTTGGGCTGATTATTATGGAAGAGTGCGCTGTTACCGCTGACGGTCGTCTGGGCAGTGGCGCGCTGGGTTTATATGAGGGCGGGCATGTCACGATGCTGGCGCAGATTGTGGCGATGCTGCAAAATGAAGGCAGCAAAGTGGCGATTCAGCTTAATCATGCAGGCAGCAAGTCACGGCTGGAATCCGGCAATATTATTCAGGATATTAATGCATTAACCGCAGAAGATATTACGGCATTGTTTGACTGTTATACACACGCGGCGGCACGGGCAGATAAAGCCGGTTTTGATGCCGTGGAAATTATGGCATCCCATGAATTTTTAATTTCTCAGTTTATTGATCGGCGGACAAATCAGCGCAGCGATAAATATGCCGATCCGGTTATTTTCCTGACTGAATTACTGACCGCAGTCCGCAAATCCTGGCCGGAAGATAAAGCGGTTATTTTACGTATCGGCACCCGTTACTGCGAAGAAGACAGTATTTCATTTACACAAAAAATTCTGCGTAATATTAATCCGCTTATTGATATTGTACATATATCTAATGGCGGCAGTCAGATGCACGGAACAAATAAAGGTGTTGCTTATCAGCTGGAAGATACCAAAGGGGTAAAAAAAGGCTGTGAAAAACCGGTTATTGTTGTCGGAGGTATTCGTGATCACCAACTGGCTGATGAGATATTAGAACATCAGTATGCGGATTTAATTGCTGTCGGGCGCGGGTTATTACGCAATCCTAACTGGTATCTGGAATATTTACTGAAATATGATCGTAAATTAATTCCCCGTCCGTATATCCGGGCATTTCGCTGATAACAGTAAATACAATGACAGGAAGATAACATGGCAATATCAGTCTTAAAACGTATTTTCAGTGCCGGTGTATTACTGCTGTGTTTCAATTGTGCCGGGGCAAAAGAAATCACCGATCTCACCGGAAACCGGGTCACTATTCCGGATACGGTAGAGCGGATTGCGGTTGTGCCTATTCCGTGGATGTCGATGATTTATGTGGTGGATGGTTCAGATGCAAAAATTGCCGGGATGCATCCGTCAGCAAAAGAGGCTTACCGCAACAGTATTTTAAAAACACTGGCGCCCGGAATTGAGAAGGTGAACAGCACTTTTGTGAATAAAGATTTCACGATTAACGGTGAAGAGCTGGTCAGGTTAAACCCGGATCTGGTGATTATCTGGGATTACCAGAAAGAAGAAAAAGAGAAACTGGATAAACTCGGTATCCCGGCGGTGGCAATCAGATACGGTGATTTGGATGATGTGAAAAACGGGATCAGGTTGCTGGGCGATATTCTGGGCAAAGAAAAGCGGGCCGCAGATTTACTGGCTTTTTTTGATCATCAGATTGAGTCAGTGAACACGGTGACAAGAGACTCAACTCCGGTGACTATTCGTGAAATGCCGTACGGAAAGCCGGGCATTTTGTATGTCAGAGACAAAAACCTGACGGTGGCCGGCAAAACCTCGGTAAACAGCCTGATGATCAACCGGGCCGGGGGCATTAATCTGACAGATGATATGCCGGTGAAACCAAATTGGATCACGGTATCGGCAGAGCAGGTGGTCAACCTGGATCCTGAAATTATTATTCTGAGCCAGTTTGATTCATTCGTGCCGGAAGATGTGTACCGGAATACGGTCGGCTGGCAGGGCGCAGAAACGATTTCAGCCGTGAAGAACAGACGTGTCTATAAAGCCCCTATCGGTATTTACCGCTGGGATGCACCGGGGATCGAAACGCCGCTGATGATGAAATGGATTGAAGCGCGGGTTAAGCGTAAACCGGCAGATGATGCGGCAATACAGCAGGATATCCGTCAGTTCTTTAAGCAGTTCTTTGATACCGATCTGACAGACGCACAAATACGGGAAATCCTCAGCCTGGATGCCAATATGACCGGTAACAGCGATACAGGACGGTAATACAGAGCGCAGTAATGGCGGAGCAGGGAACTGCTCCGCCGTGTTATTTATGCGCCGGGATTTTCACCTTTGCGGTAACGGTGAGAATGGGCGTGTGATTTTAAGCCGATAATCTCCGGTGCAAACTCATCCACATTAATCGAGCGCAGACGGCTGGCTTCGGCTTTGCGCAGAATATCCGCTTCTTCCGGAGTGACTTTTCCGCCCTCCAGGGCAATATCTGCCAGTTTATCCAGCCGGGTGAAATCAATGTGTTTTTCAGCCATGCGGCTCAGGCGATCCACCAGCGGTTCGGCGGCGAGAATATCACTGAGTGCAGCATTGAGCAGCCCGTGCGGGTTGTTGGGATCAGGTGCCAGATATTGTCCGCGTCCGATTCTGTCGCGGGTTTCTGACGGTTCCTGCAGCAGACGGGCGAGTTTGCTGTCCAGTCTGTCTGACGGCGGACGGTGATGGCGGCCTGTCGGGAAGATGGTCAGGCGCAGCAGCGCAGCGACTTTGCGGTCAGGGAAGTTGGTCAGCAGTTCATCCATCGCTTTTTCAGCCTCATACAGGCAATCCTGTACAGCCCAGTGCACCAGCGGTAAGTCTGCCTGCGGACGGCCATCCTCATCAAAGCGTTTTAAGGTGGCGGATGCCAGGTAAAGCTGGCTGAGTATATCGCCGAGTCTGGCGGAGATCCGCTCACGGCGTTTTAAGCTGCCGCCGAGTGTCGCCATGGCAATATCAGACAACAGTGCCAGGTTGGCGCTCAGCCGGTTGAGGTGCTGATAATAGCGGCGGGTGGCATCCCGGAACGGTGACGGGCTGAAATGTCCGCGTGAAAGTCCGAGCCAGAAACTGCGGGTGGCAGCGGTTAACACATGGCCGACATGAGCAAACAGCGTGTTATCGAAGTCATTCAGCTGATTATCCGCCGCTGCGGCCATCTCAGTCAGTATGTACGGGTGACAGCGGATAGCGCCCTGACCAAAGATAATCATACTGCGGGTCAGAATATTGGCACCTTCGACAGTAATCGCGATAGGCGCACCCTGATAGTTGCGGGCCAGGAAGTTGGACGGTCCGAGGCAGATACCTTTACCCCCCGCAATATCCATGGCATCAATAATGGCGCGCTGTCCCCGGTGGGTACAGTGGTATTTCACAATCGCGGACAGAACCGCCGGTTTTTCTCCCAGCATAATACCGGTAGTGATCAGTGTGGCGGCGGCATCCATCAGATAGGCATTTCCGGCAATCCGCGCCAGCGGCTCCTCAATCCCTTCCATTTTGCCGATCGGCATTCGGAACTGGCGGCGGATATAAGAATAAGCACCGATTGCCATGGCCGCACTTTTCAGCCCGCCGGTGGCATTGGACGGCAGGGTGATACCACGCCCGACCGACAGACACTCCACCAGCATGCGCCAGCCCTGTCCGGCCATAGCCGGCCCGCCGATAATATAATCCAGCGGCACAAAGACATCTTTGCCGCGTGTCGGGCCGTTCTGAAACGGGACATTAAGCGGGAAATGACGGGTGCCGGTTTCAACCCCGGGGGTATTTACCGGGATGAGTGCGCAGGTGATCCCGAGCGAGGCTTTTTCACCGAGCAGTTTGTCCGGGTCATACAGTTTAAAGGCGAGACCCAGTACTGTGGCGACCGGTGCCAGGGTGATATAGCGTTTATTCCAGTTCAGGCGCATGCCGAGCACCTGTTCACCCTGCCATTCGCCGGTGCAGATAATCCCGGTATCCGGAATGGCACCGGCATCTGAACCGGCTTCCGGGCTGGTCAGGGCAAAGCAGGGGATTTCCTCCCCGGAGGCCAGTCCCGGCAGCCAGCGTTTTTTCTGCTCATCAGTGCCGTAGTGCTGTAACAGCTCTCCCGGCCCCAGTGAGTTAGGAACGCCGACGGTAATCGCCAGAATACCGGAAACTCCGGCGAGTTTTTGCAGCACCCGCGCCTGGGCATAGGCGGAGAACGCCAGGCCGCCATATTCTTTGCGGATGATCATGGCGAAGAATTTATGCTCGCGCAGGAACTGCCATAGCTCCGGCGGCAGATCTGCCAGTTCGTGGGTAATTTCAAAATCATTGGCCATCCGGCAGGCTTCTTCTGCCGGGCCGTCGAGGAAAGCCTGTTCTTCTGCTGTCAGTTGCGGGGCAGGATAGCTGTGCAGTTTCTGCCAGTCCGGCTGCCCGCGAAATAAATCACCTTCCCACCAGGTGGTACCCGCATCGATCGCCTCTTTTTCTGTCTGCGACATCGGCGGCATTACTTTGCGGAACAGCAGCATCAGACGGCTGCTGAACAGTGCCTGACGGACGGGGGTGATAACAAACGGCAGGGTAACCAGCACCAGTAAAACGGTGACAGTAAACGGCCATAAACGGAAGATATTCATGACGATACTGAACAGTACCAGTGTCATTGCACTGTACTTCAGGCTGACCCGGTGAAATGAGAGCAACCCGGTGACGGCGATAAACAGAATAATGCTGATTAGTAACATGATGAACCTCCGTAGGCGGATATTCGTGTCAGCACAATATGATGTCATCAGAGGTCTGACCTGTTATGTTCAGATTTAGCGCAACGGCGGAATAACTTCAATGATTTCACATTTTATTTACAACTCAGCTCACAAAATTAGCAAAATAAAATCCGGCTATTGACAAACCCGCAGGGGTTGGCGACGACCGACAGAGGTTGTAAAAATAAACCAGGAAAAACCACGTTTTATCCTTCTTTGTCAGCAATCTCAATGTGTCTTATTTGCAGATACCACGGATTGTGACTTCTTTCACCCCGGCAGATCCGTTACACTCAGGACAGACAAATCCGATTCATTTTCAGGAGCCTATCTCTATGTACCAGGAACTTATCCGCGGTGAACTGACCGAAGCAGCGGCAACCCTCGATAACTTTTTGAAAGATGAGAATAATATCGATGCTATCCGCCGGGCTGCTGTCATGCTGGCTGATTCTTTTAAAGCGGGCGGCAAAGTGATGTCATGCGGCAACGGCGGTTCACACTGCGATGCGATGCATTTTGCGGAAGAACTGACCGGGCGCTACCGTGAAAACCGTCCGGGCTATCCGGCGATTGCCATTTCAGATGTCAGCCACTTATCCTGCGTCAGCAATGATTTTGGCTATGAATATGTTTTCTCCCGTTTTGTGGAATCTGTCGGCCGTGAAGGGGATGTGTTACTCGGTATCTCCACATCCGGTAATTCAGGCAACATTATTAAAGCCATTGAAGCAGCCCGCGCCAAAGGCATGAAAGTGATCACGCTGACCGGCAAAGACGGCGGTAAGATGGCAGGCAGCGCGGATATTGAAATCCGTGTTCCGCACTTTGGTTATGCGGATCGCATTCAGGAAATTCATATTAAGGTTATTCATATTCTGATCATGCTGATCGAAAAAGAAATGGCCAAATAACCGGATATAAGCCGGATCCTGAAAAAGCACTCTGCCGCCGGTTGAGTGCTTTTTTATGGCGTAATGCCTGTCTTATTCACCATAAGCATAAATCACCTTACATATAACTAAATCATCTAAAAGAATGATATTTTCGCGATTGTGAAACTATCAGATTGCGGGTAACAATAGTCCTCAGTCATCACAAAAACGGGTAAGGGAGAAAGGCGATGTGTGAATTGCTGGGGATGAGTGCGAATGTCCCGACTGATATTCATTTCAGTCTCAGTGGCCTGATCCCGCGCGGCGGCGAAACCGGGCCGCATAAAGACGGGTGGGGAATTACGTTTTATGAAGGAATGGGCTGCCGGACATTCAAAGACGCCCGTGCCTGCTGCAACTCCCCCGTTGCCCGTTTTGTCCGTGACTATCCTGTCAAATCCGAAGCGGTGATCGCCCATATCCGCCAGGCAAACAGAGGGGTGGTATCACTGGAAAATACCCACCCTTTTACCCGCGAACTGTGGGGGCGGAACTGGACATATGCCCATAACGGGCAGCTCAGCGGCTATGAGCATCTGCCGACCGGTTTTTTTACCCCGGTCGGCCAGACTGACAGCGAGCATGCATTCTGCTGGCTGCTGAATCAGCTGAAAGAAAAATACCCGCAGCCGCCGCAGGATCTGCAGACAGTATTCCGTGAAATTAAACGGCTGGCGGATGTGCTGCGGCAGTTTGGTGTCTTTAATATGCTGCTGTCAGACGGCAGCTATGTGCTGGCGTACTGTTCAACGAATCTGCACTGGATCACCCGCCGCGCACCTTTTGGTAAGGCGCGGTTGGTGGACAGTGATGTGGAGATTGATTTCTCACAGCATACCCGGCCGGATGATGTGGTGTCTGTGATTGCCACGCAACCGCTGACCGGCAATGAACAGTGGCAGAAAATCGGGCCCGGCGAAGCCGTTCTCTTTTATTACGGCGAACGGGATGAGTCCGTGTTCTGAGTCAGCAAACCGGTATCCGCTGCCGGTGCCGGTAAAGCTGAATGTGCAGCGGTTACATAACGGCCGTTAACAACCGCAACGACTGCCGGTATCTGATTTTCAGCGAAATACTGATAAGCAGGCTGCAACTGCTGCCAGAACGCCAGATGTGCGGAGTTCCGGTGGCGGTTCAGGTTCTCAGGCGTCATCCGGAAAGGGTAAATCGCGATATTCAGATCTGTCTGTCCGCTCAGCAGGGCGCTTTCCACATAGCGGTAAATCTCATCAATATAAGCATCTGTCATGGCGTAGCAGCCGACGGATTTGCAGTCACCGTGAACCATCAGATAATCCCCGGTATAGCCGTGCGCACGGTCGAATTCATTGGGAAAACCAAGGTTGATAGCTCGGTAAAACCGACTGTTCGGGTTAAGCTGTGACAGACTGATGCGGTAAAATCCTTCCGGGCTTTTTAAATCACCGGTCAGTTGCTTTGGTCCGAGGCCGCCGGAAAACTGACAAACCGGGTAGCGTTTTACCAGTTTAAAACGTCCGTTATTTTCCCGCTTATAAAGCTCCAGCTCTTTTTCTTCTTTAAATATCTGTATGAATACCTGGCTGTTCCGGACATCACTCACCGGCGCTGTGAGCCATAATGACGCGGATTTTTCCGTGTTTGCTGATGATTGTCCCGCAAAAAACAGCAGGCCGATCATCATAAAAATGATATGTCGCATTCTTAATATTCAGGGTGGCAATAGGTTGGTGAAAAAAGTAACAACAGATTGCCATGATGCAGATAATTTGTGAATGGTTTCCTGTGAGAATAAAATCGGTTGTTACAAATATTGTTGTGGTTAAAAAATAAACAGCAATCGGTAAAGATGACTTAACTACTCGGTAAAGGCGAGTTATTAGGCTTTTTCTGATCACAATAATCCCATTTGCTTGAACCCGGTCACTCGTTTCGCCGGACAGAATTGTTGTGAAGTGGTAAAATAATGCGGATCTGATTTACGCAAAATCGTGACATACATCAGAGAAAACAGCCCGGGGCGACAATAACGGCCCGGAGTGTTTTTATTGTTGAGTTGTCATACGCTGCTGCGGCAGTGATGACGTGGGTTTAACAAAAACTTGTGCAAATTTTATGATTAAAATTAAAAAAGGACTCGACCTGCCGATCGCAGGAGCACCTGCTCAAGTCACAGAAGATGGCCCTTCAGTCCGCCACGCAGCATTGCTGGGTGAGGAATACATCGGGATGCGTCCGTCGATGCTGGTTCAGGAAGGTGAATCAGTGAAGAAAGGACAGGCTCTTTTTGAAGACAAAAAGAACCCCGGTGTGATTTTTACCAGCCCCGCCTGCGGAGTGGTAAAAGCCATCAATCGTGGTGAGCGTCGTGTATTACAATCTGTGGTGATTGAGATACAGGGAGACGAGCAATTAACATTTGACAGTTATGACCGCCGGGATCTGCCGTCACTGACCCGTGAACAGGCAGAGAAAAACCTGGTGGCCTCCGGATTATGGACCGCGCTGCGGACACGTCCGTTCAGTCATACCCCAAAATTAGGCTCTGTGCCGGCTGCTATTTTTGTCACTGCTATGGACACCAATCCGCTGGCGGCTGATCCGCTGGTGATTATCCGTCAGGAACAGGCGTCATTTGATGACGGCTTACAGGTACTGAGCTGCCTGACGGAAGGGAAGGTTCATGTTTGTCACGGTACAGATGACTTCGCAAAAGTTACCGATAACAATCGTGTTAGTTACACGCAGTTTACCGGGCCGCATCCGGCAGGCCTTGCCGGTACGCACATCCACTTCCTGGAACCGGTCAGCGCAACGAAAACCGTCTGGTCTCTGAATTACCAGGATGTCATCGCCATCGGTAAACTGTTCACGACCGGCTTTTTATATACCGACCGTATTGTGGCGCTCGGTGGCCCGCAGGTGGAAAATCCGCGTCTGCTGAAAACCCGCCTCGGCGCAGATCTGTATGAACTGACCGAAGGGCAGTTGAAAGCCGGTGAAAACCGCATTATTTCCGGTTCGGTCCTGTGGGGCGTGGCCAGTGATGATGCTCATCACTATCTGGGCCGTTTTACCAATCAGGTCTCTGTTCTGGAAGAAGGCCGGGAGAAAGAGCTGTTCGGCTGGATTATGCCGGGCACAGACAAATACACGGTTACCCGCACCACACTGGGTCATTTCTTTAAGAAAAAACTGTTCTCATTCACCACATCAATGAATGGTGGCGAACGTTCTATGGTGCCAATCGGCAGTTATGAACGTGTGATGCCGCTCGACATTATGGCGACACATTTCCTGCGCGATCTGCTGGCGGGTGATACTGACAGTGCCCAGGCACTGGGTGCGCTGGAGCTGGATGAGGAAGATCTGGGGCTGTGTACCTATGTCTGTCAGAGTAAATATGAGTACGGCCCGGTGCTGCGTGACGTACTGACCAGGATTGAGCAGGAAGGATAATCATGGGTCTGAAAAAATTTCTCGAAAAAATTGAGCCGCATTTTGAACCGGGCGGCAAATTACAGAGGTGGTATGCACTGTATGAAGCAGCCGCCACCATCTTCTATACCCCGGGGACAGTTACCCGCGGGCGTTCACATGTCCGTGACTCCATCGACCTTAAACGTCTGATGATCCTGGTCTGGTTATCCGTTTTCCCGGCCATGTTCTGGGGGATGTATAACGTCGGTAACCAGGCAATGCCGGTACTGCTGGATATGTACAGCGGTGCGGAGCTTCAGCAGGTGATTGCCGGTGACTGGCATTATCGTCTGGCGGAGCTTATCGGGGTGTCCTTCACTCAGGATGCGGGCTGGGTCAGCAAAATGCTGTTCGGTGCCGTCTATTTCCTGCCGATCTACGGGGTGATTTTTATCGTCGGCGGCTTCTGGGAAGTTCTGTTTGCGATGATCCGCGGGCATGAAATCAACGAAGGTTTCTTTATCACCTCCATTCTGCTGGCACTGATTGTTCCGCCGACGCTGCCGTTATGGCAGGCCGCGCTGGCTGTCACCTTCGGTGTGGTGGTCGCAAAGGAAATTTTCGGTGGTACAGGACGCAACTTCCTGAACCCGGCACTGGCCGGCCGTGCTTTCCTGTTCTTTGCTTATCCGGCTCAGATTTCCGGTGATACCGTCTGGACTGCCGCTGACGGCTTCTCCGGCGCAACCCCGCTGTCACAGTGGGCGGTCGGTGGCGAGCATCAGCTCGTTAATACCATGACCAATCAGCCGATCTCCTGGATGGATGCCTTTATCGGTAACGTGCCGGGCTCGATTGGTGAAGTCTCCACGCTGATGATTCTGATCGGTGGTGCAGTCATTCTGTTTGCCCGTATTGCGTCTTTGCGTATTGTGGCCGGTGTGATGGTCGGGATGATCGCAATGTCCGCCGTCTTTAATATGATTGGTTCGGACACCAACCCGCTGTTTGCTATGCCGTGGTACTGGCATCTGGTCCTGGGCGGTTTTGCCTTCGGTATGATTTTCATGGCGACGGACCCGGTTTCAGCCTCATTTACCGACAAAGGGAAATGGGCTTACGGGATCCTGATCGGGGTGATGTGTGTCCTGATCCGTGTGGCAAACCCGGCATATCCGGAAGGGATGATGCTGGCTATCCTGTTCGCCAACTTATTCGCCCCGTTATTTGATTATCTGGTGGTTCAGGAAAACATTAAACGGAGAAAAGCACGTGGCTAATGAAAAAACGAAAAACAAGGACAGTGTCGCAAGAACGTTTATCGTTGTCTTCGTCCTTTGCCTTGTGTGTTCAATAGTCGTGGCCGGTTCTGCTGTGGGGCTGAAGTCCACGCAGCAGAACCAGATTATGCTGGATAAGCAGCGTAACATTCTGGATGTGGCCGGGTTACTGACGCCATCCATGCCGGCAGACGAAATCGATGCTGTCTATAAAAAATTCATCAGAGCAAAAATGGTGGATTTAAAAACCGGTCAGATGAGCGACAGCACCGGCAAGTACGATCTCAACGATGAACTGCGCAGTGATGAGAGCAGTATTGCCCTGTCACCGGAAGAAGATCTGGCGAAAATCCGCCGCCGTGCCAACAGCGCGGAAATCTATCTGGTACAGAATGAGCAGGGTGAAACCAGCAAGATTGTTCTGCCGGTTTACGGCTCCGGTCTGTGGTCGGTGATGTATGCCTTTATCGCGATTGATGTCGACGGTATCACCTCCGAGGGGATCACTTACTACCAGCACGGTGAAACGCCGGGGCTGGGCGGTGAGGTGGATAACCCGCAATGGCGTAAACAGTGGATTGGTAAAAAGCTGTTTAATGAAGAAGGTATGCCGGCTATCAAAATAGTCCGCAGCGGCGCCACTGACAGCCCGTACGGCATTGATGGTTTATCCGGTGCGACACTGACCTCAAACGGTATCCAGCATATGTTTGATTTCTGGCTGGGCGACAACGGTTTTGGCCCGTTCCTGAAAACAGTACGCGAAGGAGCGTTGAATCATGGCTGATAGTAAAGAAATTAAACGCGTTCTTCTCGGACCGTTATTAGATAACAACCCGATTGCCCTCCAGGTACTGGGTGTGTGTTCGGCGCTGGCTGTGACCACCAAACTGGAAACTGCACTGGTTATGACCATCGCGGTAACCCTGGTGACGGCATTCTCCAGCATGTTTATCTCGATGATCCGTAACTTTATTCCGGGCAGTGTGCGGATTATCGTTCAGATGGCAATTATCGCCTCGCTGGTTATTCTTGTTGATCAGATCCTGAGGGCCTATGCCTACGGTATCTCCAAGCAGCTTTCCGTGTTCGTCGGCCTGATCATTACCAACTGTATTGTGATGGGACGTGCGGAAGCGTATGCCATGAAAGCACCACCGCTTGAAAGCTTTATGGACGGTATCGGTAACGGCCTGGGTTACGGTGTGATCCTGCTGCTGGTGGGCTTCTTCCGCGAACTGATCGGCTCCGGCAAACTCTTTGGTGTGACCGTGCTGGAGACAGTACAGAACGGTGGCTGGTATCTGCCGAACGGCCTGTTCCTGCTGGCACCAAGTGCATTCTTTATCATCGGGATGCTTATCTGGGGGATCCGTACCCTGAAACCGTCACAAGTCGAGGAGGATTAAGATATGGAACATTATATCAGTCTCTTTGTGCGGGCTGTGTTTATTGAAAACATGGCACTGGCCTTCTTCCTCGGGATGTGTACGTTCCTGGCGGTGTCGAAAAACGTCAAAACGGCGTTTGGTCTCGGCGTGGCGGTTACCGTGGTGCTGGGGATTTCGGTTCCGGCAAACAACTTGGTGTACAACCTGCTGCTGCGCGACGGCGCACTGATGGAAGGTGTGGATTTAAGCTTCCTGAATTTCATTACCTTTATCGGGGTCATTGCGGCGCTGGTACAGATTCTGGAGATGATTCTGGATCGCTACTTCCCGGCACTGTATAACGCGCTGGGGATCTTCTTGCCGTTAATCACCGTAAACTGTGCGATTTTCGGTGGTGTGTCCTTTATGGCGCAGCGCGACTACAACTTTACGGAGTCTGTGGTTTACGGGTTCGCTTCCGGTATCGGCTGGCTGCTGGCGATCGTGCTGATGGCCGCTATCCGCGAGAAGATGAAATACTCTGACGTACCGGCCGGCCTGAAAGGGCTGGGGATCACATTCGTGACCACCGGACTGATGGCTCTGGGCTTTATGTCCTTCTCCGGCGTACAGTTATAAGGGTGAAACGCAATTATGGATATCGTTATTTTAGGCGTGGCAATGTTTACCCTGATTGTTCTGGCGCTGACCGCGTTGATTTTGTTTGCAAAATCAAAACTGGTGAACACAGGGGACGTTAAGATTGAAATCAACGGCGATGCGGAGAAAAGCTTCGACGCACCGGCCGGTGACAAGTTACTGAATGTGCTGTCCGGTCAGGGGATTTTTGTCTCCTCGGCCTGCGGCGGCGGCGGAACCTGCGGCCAGTGCCGCGTGAAGATCAAAGAAGGCGGCGGTGATATTCTGCCGACAGAAATGTCTCACATTAATAAACGCGAAGCCCGTGAAGGCTGCCGTCTGGCGTGCCAGGTGAATGTGAAGCAGGATCTGAAAATTGAGCTGCCGGAAGAGATCTTCGGGGTGAAAAAATGGGAGTGCGAAGTTATCTCCAATGATAACAAAGCGACTTTCATTAAAGAGCTGAAACTGAAAATTCCTGATGGCGAAAGTGTGCCGTTCCGTGCCGGTGGTTATATTCAGATTGAATGTCCGCCGCATGTGGTCCGCTATGATGAGTTTGATGTGCCGCAGGAATACCGCGAGGACTGGGACAAGTTCAACCTGTTCCGCTATGTGTCTGATGTGAAAGAGCCGACAGTGCGTGCTTACTCTATGGCGAACTATCCGGAAGAGCACGGCATTATCATGCTGAACGTGCGTATCGCCACACCACCTCCGCGTGTGCCGGATGCGCCTCCGGGGATTATGTCCTCTTACATCTGGTCACTGAAACCGGGTGATAAAGTGACAATTTCCGGGCCGTTCGGGGAGTTCTTCGCGAAAGATACCGACGCGGAAATGATCTTTATTGGTGGTGGTGCGGGGATGGCGCCGATGCGTTCGCATATCTTCGATCAGCTCAAGCGTCTGCACTCCAAACGTAAGATGTCTTTCTGGTATGGTGCGCGTTCAAAACGTGAAATGTTCTATGAGGAAGATTTTGACCAGCTTCAGGCTGAGAATGAAAACTTCACCTGGAACGTGGCGTTGTCTGATGCCCTGCCGGAAGATAACTGGGACGGATACACCGGGTTTATTCATAATGTTCTCTATGAGCATTACCTGAAAAATCACCCGGCACCGGAAGATTGTGAGTTCTACATGTGCGGGCCGCCGATGATGAACGCCGCCGTGATCAAGATGCTCAAAGATCTGGGTGTGGAAGACGAGAACATTATGCTGGATGACTTCGGCGGCTGATTTCCGCCCCTGTCATAACGAAACTGCGCCCACACCTGTGGGCGCAGATGATCTGAAATCAGACTGGATTGTATATGGTAAAAATAAAACGGGCTTTCCTGCCGCTGGCACTGATGGCATTGTTACTGAGCGCGTGCGGTGATAACACTCCGGAAACACAGCAGGTAACCCTGAACGGCAAAACGATGGGCACCTATTACGCGATAAAATATGTCGCTGACCCGAAAGGCCCGTCGGCGGAATCACTGCAGAAAGGCATTGATGTGGTGCTGGAAGAGGTCAATGACCAGATGTCCACCTACCGGCCGGATTCTGAACTCAGCCGTTTTAATCAGAGCCGTGAGGTGAATACGCCGTTTCCGGTCTCTGCCGCGACTGCAAAAGTGGTTCGTGAGGCTATCCGTATTAATCAGCTGACAGACGGCGCACTGGATGTCACCGTCGGCCCGCTGGTCAATTTATGGGGATTTGGTCCGGAAGGGCGCGTGACCCATGTGCCGACAGAGCAGGATATCGAAACCCGCCGTCAGTGGACCGGAATTGATAAACTGAAGGTTGAAGGTAATAATCTGATTAAGACAGTGCCGGAACTGTATGTGGATCTGTCCTCGATTGCCAAAGGCTACGGGGTGGATGCGGTGGCAGAATACCTGGAATCACAGAATATCCGTAATTATATGGTGGATGTGGGCGGCGAAGTCCGGACACAGGGCATTAACGGCAAAGGCAAACCGTGGCGCATTGCGATTGAAAAACCGTCGTCACAGGGGCTGAGCCAGTCTGCACAGGAAATCATTGAGCCGGGGAATGCCTCTGTGGCGACATCCGGGGATTACCGGAATTATTTTGAAGAGAATAATGTCCGTTATTCACATACCATTGATCCGAAAACAGCACGTCCGATTAACCATAATCTGGTATCGATTACGGTGATTGCTGATAATTGCATGAG
This sequence comes from Morganella sp. HSTU-ASny43, assembly GCF_022819185.1. NCBI lineage: Bacteria > Pseudomonadati > Pseudomonadota > Gammaproteobacteria > Enterobacterales > Morganellaceae > Morganella > Morganella sp. HSTU-ASny43. Next base: position 40,687 of record NZ_WSPG01000018.1, on the reverse strand, counting down.
TGCGGATGGCTTTTCTACCGGACTGAATGTGCTCGGGCCGGAGCGCGGGCTTGAAGTGGCGAATGCGCAAAATATCCCTGTTTTTATGATTGTCAAAACAGAGAAGGGATTTGAAGAACGCTACAGTGAGGCATTTAAGCCCTATTTGCAGCAAAAATAAAAGGAGGTGGCTGATATGATGATAAAAGTATTTATCGCAACCTTTATCCTGTTTCTGGTCGCGTTTCTGGGAATGTCTCTCGGGTATATTATTAAGCGCAAGAGCATTCAGGGAAGCTGCGGCGGGCTGAGCAGCATTGGTGTCGAGAAAGTCTGTGACTGTCCTGAACCGTGTGATGCCCGGAAAAAACGAATGGCACGTGAAGCTGCCCGCGAAGAGAAACTGAATAAAAACCGGATTGTATAGATTCGGAAGATATAACAAAGGCGCCTTAAAGCGCCTTTGTTTATTAATGGCAGGACAACAATACGGAATCAGTAATAACGATAGTCTGATGTCACAATAGCGGTATTTATCACAATAATATTATTGGCCTGATTCCCTTCAGAGATACTCTGCCAGAGTGCTTTTTCACAATTCCCGTAAGTATCTGTCTGCTGGCAGATATAAATAGCTTTTACCCGGCCCAGCGGCGTATGTTGTGTCTGTGTCTGCCGGATAACCTGACCATCATCATTATACGCAAATTCATAGTTCAGCTGAGGAAGCCCGTTACTTTGGGACATAATCGCATTTATCTGCCGATCCTGACGCCAGTCGTAGCGGATTTCACCGCCGGTGTCCGCGGAATCCCCTGTGGATACCGCATGTGAGATTAAACTGTTTTCATAAAAAAAATCGGTTTCCATATGCGATTTTTGGGTATTGCCGCCACTGTTACTTTCAGATTCGGCACGGACGATTTGCTTCTGATTATTATAGAAAAGGCGGCTTCGGGCATGAATCAGCGTGACGGGTGCTTTTCCGCTGCCATGTAGTTGTGACGTGAATAATAAGGTATATCCCTGTTCCGTCTTCTTTCCTTCGGAATACATCCGGTTTTGCAACCCCGGGTAGTGCTCGGTAACTTCCAGCGAAAAGTAACTCAGTTCACCACACGGCGTCAGGTCATATTGCCCGTTAATCATAATATTGCTGTTTTTGTTGTCCGGGGAATGTGCTGTTGTGATGACGGATTTTACCGGGCCGTTGATCATACCGGCACCCAGAATAATAAAGTTACTGCTGCGTGTCTCATCTGAATACAAACTGCAGTCTGCGTAAGAATAAACACTGAATAACAGAAAAAATAATCCCGTAAAAACAAAGAGGGATTTTGGTGGTGAATTTAAATCGAAGAACAGGTTACTTATCACCGCATAGCCTCCCGGATGTTTCTTATAGTTATAACAAAAGTGGCCTGATAAATAAATTACTATAATTAATTAGGTTTGCTGAGATTATAAAATATTATGTAAGGATTACAGAGTAAATGGCAGGAAGAGACAGAATGTATTAAATAAGAGTGATATTCATCATCTGTTAAATCTCACTCTTATTTTTCAGGCGGGTAAAATTACCAAGTAATAATACCTTGATTAATTATTTTATTTTCATATTGAGCAGCGAATCGACCATCACGCCATCTGCACCCAATTCTGTCGCCAGTTGTAAATCGGCGGGTGTTTTTATACCGAACAGAACAACATGGTTTTGATTATTTTTACGAAAACAATCCATTGCGGTTTTATCCCAGGTCAGCACAACCGGAGAGCGTGCTTCACCCAATGTGAAGGTTTCAACCACATCCACGTTACGGTGCAGTTCAAAGCCATACCAGCGCGGCTGCGGATTATCTGCCAGGTCACAGGTGTGTGTGATCAGGCTGCCGGCCAGTGCATTACGGGTGGTATCACGGCTTTCAAAAACGGGGATTGACGGCGGCAGGGCAGCCAGATAATCCTGATCGGTTGAATAGACGCGGACACGGTTTTTGGCGTTATGACGGGTCAGTACTGAATCCAGCTGTTGTGCAAAAACCGCCGGTGAGGCGTCCGGAGATTTGATATCGAGGTAGAAAAAAGTATCCGGGTAACGGCTCAGGACGGCATCCAGTGCCGGAACAGAAGCCTTGATATGGGTTTTATTTTTCTGATTATAATCCCGGGCTGCATCGGTTTGTGCCAGTTCTGCGGCGCTGTAACCGGAAACCGGACCGGTTTTGTCGGTCAGGGATTTCAGATCAGACGGGCGGTATAACACCACCTGGTTGTCCTTTGAGAGCTGAAGGGTGATCCAGATGGCATCGGCTTTGTTACTCAGCGCCTTATCGATGGCATAAAGGGTATTCTCAGGGGCGTCCGCCGTGGCGGCGCGATGGGCAATAATCTGCGGTGCTGCATGGGCTGTCATAACAATGCCACTCAGGAAAAGGGCTGATAGTATTTTTTTCATAATCCGTCCGTCAAAAAGAATGAGACCAGGTGTGATGTCACGCTGTTGTAGCGGAGTAACATGACAACCGGATGTAATCACAGAAAAAAAGTACAAACCTGCAAATTTCAGCCCACTGATTGATTTGGTGAATAATAAGCAAATTAACCGATTTGAATTGCATTGATTTTAACTGTATATTTAAACAGTGTTATTGGTGAGCAGGAGAGGCGGATGCGTAAAATAATTCATATTGATATGGATTGCTTTTATGCGGCGATTGAAATGCGTGACGATCCCCGTCTGCGCGATATCCCGCTGGCTATCGGCGGCAGTTCCGACCGGCGTGGTGTGATTGCGACCGCCAATTATCCGGCGCGGCGCTTCGGGGTGCACAGCGCGATGTCAACGGCAAAAGCACTGCTGCTGTGTCCGCATCTGAAAGTGATCCCTGGGCGGATGGAGCTGTATAAAACCACCTCCCGCCACCTGCATGCGATTTTCGCCCGTTATACTTCACTGATTGAGCCGCTGTCACTGGATGAAGCTTATCTTGATGTGACGGACAGCCCGCAGTGCCGGGGTTCAGCCACACTGATGGCGGAAGAGATCCGCAAAACCATTTTTACCGAGCTGGGGCTGACCGCATCTGCCGGTGTGGCACCGGTGAAATTCCTTGCCAAAATTGCGTCTGATCTGAATAAACCCGACGGGCAGTACATTATCACGCCGGAGCAGGTGACGGATTTTGTGTTGTCACTGCCACTGCGTAAAATTCCCGGTGTGGGAAAGGTGACAGCAAAGCGACTGGCTGATCTCGGTCTGGAGACCTGCCGGGATGTGCAGAATTATGATCAGATATCGCTGCTGAAACAGTTCGGAAAGTTCGGGCAGATCATCTGGCAGCGCAGTCACGGTAGCGATGAGCGGCCGGTTTGTCCGGACAGGGAACGGAAATCTGTCGGTGTCGAGCGGACACTGGCGGAAGATATTGCCTCGTGGGATGAGTGTCAGACGATTATTGATGAGCTGTTTCCGGAGCTGGAGCGTCGTCTGACAAAGGTGTCACCGGATCTGCGGATCGCCCGTCAGGGCATTAAACTGAAGTTTGCGGACTTTCAGCAGACCACACAGGAACATGTCCATCAGGTGCTGGATAAAGCGGATTTGCTGAAAACGGCGGAACTGGCCTGGGAGAGCCGCCGGGAAGGGCGCGGCGTACGGCTGGTGGGGCTGCATGTAACACTGCGGGATCCGCAGCTTGAGCGGCAGTTGCTGCTCGGGTTCTGAATCACATATAAAAACGGCGGGATAATTATCCCGCCGCTGAGCTGAATAAGGCGATTACGCTTTTTCAGGGATCGCTTTTAAGATAGCGGTCAGTAACTGCCAGTACTGCCCGACACTCTTGATATGTACTTGTTCATCAGGGGAGTGCGCTCCGGTGATGGTCGGCCCGATGGAGACCATGTCCATGTCCGGATACGGTTTTTTGAATAAACCGCACTCAAGACCGGCGTGGATCACCATGATGTTCGGGGTTTTGTCAAACAGCTGCTGATAGGTTTCGCTGACCAGATGCATGACCGGAGAGTCTGCATCCGGCTGCCAGCCCGGATAGCCGCCTTCGGCAACAATATCCGCACCGGACAGTGCCGCCAGCGAGGTCAGCATGCTGACCACGGAGGATTTGCCGGATTCAATCAGGGAACGTACCAGGCAGATAATCTGCACACGGTCGTCACTCATTTTCACCACACCCACGTTCAGTGAGGTTTCGACCACGCCCGGAACCACGTCACTCATGCGGATCACGCCGTTCGGCATCACATTGAGCATATTGATAAAGCGGGACTGCACATCAGCGGTCAGAGCGCCCTGAGCAGCGGTTGCAGCTTCCAGGGTGACAACCAGGTTTTTCTCTTTCTGCGCGAGCTCTTCTCTGAGCAGCGCTTCAAAGGTCTGTGCCAGCGATTTCAGCTGTGCGGCTTTATCTGCCGGTACTGCCAGAGTGATGTGGCCTTCGCGCGGAATCGCGTTGCGCAGTGTGCCGCCCTGAAAATCAACCAGACGCGCGCCGAGTTCTGTGGCGTGACCGGCCAGGAAACGGGCCAGTAATTTGTTGGCATTGCCGAGGCCCAGATGAATATCGCCGCCGGAGTGGCCGCCTTTGAGACCTTTGAGGGTCAGGGTGAAGGTGCTGTAACCGGCCGGAACGGCTTCACGGCTCAGTGAGAGTGTTGTGGTGACGTCAATACCGCCCGCACAACCCATATAGATTTCACCTTCTTCTTCGGAGTCGGTATTGATCAGGATATCAGCCTGTAACCAGCCCGGCTGCAGACCGAATGCGCCGTCCATCCCGGCTTCTTCTGTCATGGTCAGCAGAACTTCCAGCGGCCCGTGTTTGACTGAATCGTCAGCCAGTACTGCCAGCGCGGAGGCCATACCGATGCCGTTATCCGCACCTAATGTGGTGCCTTTCGCGGTTACCCAGTCGCCGTCGATGTACGGCTGAATCGGATCTTTTTCGAAATCGTGTGCTGTATCATTATTTTTCTGCGGCACCATATCCAGGTGCGCCTGCAGAACGACCGCTTTGCGGTTTTCCAGGCCTTTGCTGGCCGGTTTGCGGATCAGGATATTACCGACGCTGTCGCGTTCAACGTGGAATTCCTTTTCTTTTGCCCATTCAATAATATGTGCAGCCAGTTGCTCTTCGTGGTAGGACGGATGAGGAATAGAGCAGATTTTGGCAAAAATATCCCACAGCGGCTGCGGAAATAATTGTGATAGTTCAGACACGTTCGATCTCCTGTTACTGCATTTTTCATTATTAGGGGGAGGATACCCGAAGGCGGCCGGTAACGCTGTTTAAAATGAGCGGTCGCGAATATCCGATGTCCGGAGAATAGCAAATTCTTACGCAAAGTGCGTGTGTCATAACAGGGAATTATGATGAATTTGTCAGATACTCTGGTCTTTGGCGGCTCAAGTCACTATAATCTCGCGCAACCTTTTTTCCGCAAAAAAGACTCTTTTCTGTAAATAATCAAGCCGGGATCAATCTGATATGAGCGAAAAATACGTCGTAACGTGGGATATGTTGCAAATGCATGCCCGTAAACTGGCACAGCGTTTAATGCCAACCGAACAATGGAAAGGCATCATCGCCGTAAGCCGCGGTGGTCTGGTGCCGGGTGCCTTACTCGCTCGTGAACTGGGTATCCGTCATGTGGATACTGTCTGCATTTCCAGCTATGATCATGACCATCAGCGCGATATGAAAGTCCTGAAAAAAGCCGAAGGTGACGGCGAAGGATTTATCATTGTTGATGATCTGGTGGACACCGGCGGTACTGCTCAGATGATCCGCGATATGTATCCGAAAGCGCATTTCGTCACTATTTTTGCCAAACCGGCCGGACGTCCGCTGGTTGACGATTATGTGGTTGATATCCCGCAGGATACCTGGATCGAACAGCCGTGGGATATGACCGTCAGTTTTGTTAAACCAATCTGCGATCAGTAAGCGAATGCCATGACACAACAGAACCTGTCAGAGAAACTGTTTAAGCCGAAAATCAAGCACCCTGAGACATCCGCACTGGTGAACTTTACCCGTTCCGGGATGAAGGAAGTCAGGGGCAGCGTCCTGAGCGGATGTACCCATCCGGGCTGGTATCGCATGATTAACCGCTTAATGTGGGCCTGGCGGGGGATCCCGCCGCTGGAAACCGAAGAGGTTCTCAGCCGGATCGCGGCATCTGATGCCCCCCGCAGTGATGATGCACTGCTGGATACGGTGATCGGCTACCGCCGCGGTAACTGGGCTTATGAATGGTCTCAGCAGGCGATGTTGTGGCAGCGCAAAGCGCTGGAATTTGAATCCGGCGAAAAAGCCTGTGAAGCCTGGCTGCTTGCCGCAAATCTGTACAGTATTGCGGGATATCCCCATTTAAAAGGGGATGAGCTGGCGGATCAGGCTACCGTTCTGGCAAATCAGGCGTATGAAAACTCCGCCCGGTTTGCCGCATATGAACTGAAAAAAATTGAATTCAAAATGGAGAGCGGCGGAAACATCTGCGCTTTCCTGCACCTCCCGCCGGGGAAAGGCAGTGCGTTTCCGGTGGTGATGATGTGCGGCAGTCTGGATAATCTGCAAAGTGATTACTGCCGCTACTTCCGTGACTATCTGGCACCGCAGGGCATTGCACTGCTGACGCTGGATATGCCGTCAATCGGTTACTCTTCAAAACAGACTTTAGGCCAGGAAAGCAGCCTGATGCACCAGCAGGTACTGGATCAGCTGCGCAATGTGCCGTGGATTGACCACACCCGTGTGGCGGTGATGGGGCTGCGTTTCGGTGCCAATGTGGCGATGCGTATGGCATACCTGTCCGCACATCAGCTGCGGGGGGCCGTGCTGTTCGGGCCGGTGGTGCATGATCTGTTTGTCAGCCCGGAGCGGCAGGATAAAATTCCCGGCATGTATATGGATGTGCTGGCCAGCCGTGCGGCGGCGCGCTGTACTGACCTTGATACTGTCCGCACCCGGCTCGGTTGCTTATCTCTGAAAAATCAGGGACTGCTCGGCCGCCGCTGTTCACTGCCGGTGCTGAGCATGTGCTGGAAAGAGGATGTGTTCAGCCCGAAAAGTGAATCGGAGCTGATTGTCCGCTCCAGCGCTGACGGTAAGCTGGTGGAATTCGGCCATACGCCGGTTTTTGACACTTTCCACAAATCGCTGGATGAGGCCACCCGCTGGCTCACCAGAATTTTATCCTGAACAGCATAATAATCATTGATAATTCCTGTCTGTTTGCTACAACTAAGCCTTCGCTGAAAGGAGGCTTAATGATGGCACTGGTTTCAGATTACACACGCGGCAGGTTGCTGCGATGTTTCACTGCATTGGGTCCGTATATCCGTGAGCCGCAGTGTCAGGAGGGGCACTATTTTTTTGACTGCCTGGCGGTGTGTGTGAATGCGGGGGTCGCGCCGGAAAAACGTGAGTTTTTTGGCTGGTGGCTGACACTGATCCCGCAGGAAACCGGGTTTGTCTCAGAATACCATACCGGGGTATTTGATAAAAAAGGGCTCTGGCAGGAAAAATCCCTGTCTGACAAAGAGATCCGTGATGCGGTCAGCAAAACCCTGACTGATTTTTATCCCCGCTTACAGGCCGTTCTTCAGGAACTGGATCTGTCCCTGACCCCGTCACCGGTATCACCGCCCCCCGGAAAGCAGCCGGATTAATGTCCGGTTTTGCGTTGTGCCTGTTGGCATGGCGCGCATCACCTGTTAAAACAGGTCATCTTTTCTTATCCCGCAAAATGAATGGTAGAACGCAATGAATAGCAGCCAAACGCTGGTTGTCAAACTGGGCACAAGTGTGCTGACCGGCGGATCACGACATTTAAATCAGGCCAGGATTGTTGAACTGGTCCGGCAGTGTGCGCAGCAGTATGTAAAAGGGCACCGTATTATTATTGTGACTTCCGGGGCGATTGCCGCCGGTCGTGAACACCTCGGTTACCCCGAACTCCCCGCCACCATTGCGTCCAAACAGCTGCTGGCGGCCGTTGGCCAGAGCCGCCTGATCCAGTTATGGGAGCGCCTGTTCTCGATTTACGGCATTCATATCGGCCAGATGCTGCTGACCCGCGCGGATATGGAAGATCGCGAGCGTTTCCTGAATGCCCGTGACACCCTGACCGCACTGCTGGATAACGGCATTGTGCCGGTCATCAATGAAAATGATGCGGTCGCCACAGCAGAAATTAAAGTCGGAGATAACGATAATCTCTCCGCGCTGGCAGCGATCCTCGGCGGGGCGGATAAGCTCCTGCTGCTGACTGATATTGAAGGGCTGTATACTGCCGATCCGCGCAGCAACCCGGACGCCACCCTGATTTCTGAAGTGCATGACATCAGCGATGAACTGCGCAGTGTTGCAGGAGACAGTGTCTCCGGGCTGGGCACCGGCGGAATGGCCACCAAGCTCCAGGCCGCGACGGTCGCAGGACGTGCGGGAATTGATGTCATTATTGCTGCCGGCGATCGCGCCGGGGTGATTTGTGATGTGATTGATGATATTCCGGTCGGCACCCGGTTCTTCGGGAAAAAAGCGCCGATGGAAGCGCGTAAGCAGTGGATCTTCGGGGCACCGCCTGCCGGCGAGATCATTGTGGATGACGGTGCGGAGAAAGCACTGAAAGATAAGGGCAGTTCCCTGTTGCCGAGCGGGATCCGCACTGTGAACGGCAATTTCTCCCGTGGTGAGGTTGTCCGCATCCGCGCGCTGAACGGGCGGGATCTGGCACACGGTGTCTGCCGGTATAACAGCGATGCACTGCGCCTGATTGCCGGACGGCAGTCACAGGAAATCAGCACGATTTTAGGTTATGAATACGGCGCAGTGGCTGTTCACCGCGACGATATGATTGTCAGTTAAGGATATCAGCATATGTTAGAACAAATGGGTAAAGCGGCCAAAGCCGCCTCCTGGGCACTGGCTCAGCTTTCCGGAAAACAGAAAAATCAGGCTCTGACCCGCATCGCCAATCTGCTGGAACAGAACAGTGCGCCGATCCTTGCTGCCAATGAACTTGATATTGCCAAAGCCCGTGAGCAGGGTACCTCAGAGGCGATGCTTGATCGCCTGCTGCTGACGCAGGCACGCCTGGAAAGTATTGCTGCGGACGTGCGTAAGGTGTGTCAGCTGGCGGATCCGGTCGGGGAAGTGATCGACGGCGGTGTGCTGGAAAGTGGTCTGCGCCTTGAGCGCCGCCGTGTGCCGCTCGGTGTGGTCGGTGTGATTTATGAAGCACGCCCGAATGTGACGGTGGATGTTGCCTCACTGTGCCTGAAAACCGGTAATGCGGTGATCCTGCGCGGCGGCAAAGAGACACACAATACCAATGTGGCGATGGTCCGTGTTATTCAGCAGGCGCTCAGCGAGTGCGGTCTGCCGCAGGCGGCTATCCAGGCGATTGATAACCCGGATCGTGCGCTGGTCAATGAATTGCTGAAGATGGATCGCTATGTGGATATTCTTATTCCGCGCGGCGGTGCCGGTCTGCATCGTCTGTGTCGTGAGCAGTCCACGATCCCGGTGATCACCGGCGGTATCGGCGTGTGTCATATTTTTGTTGATGAAACGGCGGATCTGCATAAAACACTGCCGGTCATCCGCAATGCCAAAGTGCAGCGTCCGAGTGTCTGTAATGCGGTGGAAACGCTGCTGGTGCATGAAAAAGTGGCTGCAGAATTCCTGCCGCTGCTGAGTGATCACATGGCGGCGGATAATGTTACCCTGCATGCGGATCCTGCCGCGCTGGCGCTGCTGAAAAACGGCCCGGCGAAGACGGAAGCAGTAACAGAAGCACAGCTGTCAGATGAATGGCTGTCACTTGATCTGAATGTGGTGATTGTGAAGGACATTGACGGGGCGATTGAGCATATCCGTCATTACGGCACTCAGCACTCGGAATCGATTCTGACACAATCCATGTCTCAGGCTGATTATTTCGTCTCAAATATTGATTCATCAGCAGTTTATGTTAACGCCAGCACCCGTTTCACTGACGGCGGTCAGTTCGGACTGGGCGCGGAAGTCGCGGTCAGCACCCAGAAACTGCATGCCCGCGGCCCGATGGGGCTGGCGGCACTGACCACCTATAAGTGGATCGGGGTCGGTGACCACACGATCCGTTCATAAACAGGCCGTTATGCATCCGCAGGACGTTTTTTGTCAGATGACAGCCACGTTCTGCGGATCGCGCTTTAGCTTTTTATCTGAGTACGCTATGATAGGCCATCTTAATTTACACTTATGTAAAATATTATGAACACCTGCGGAGAAAGCGGATAGTATGAATCATCAGGATGAGAAACCGATTATTTATCTTATCGGCGCCCGCGGGGCTGGCAAAACCACGGTGGGTAAACCACTGGCACAGGCATTACTGTACGATTTTATTGACACTGATGCCTGTGTGACAGAACAGTGCCGGATGTCTATCTCCCAGCTGGTGGAACAATCGGGCTGGCGCAGTTTCCGCGAGCTGGAAAGTGATGTGCTGCGTCAGGTCAGTAAACCGCACCGTCTGGTCTCCACCGGCGGCGGCATTGTGATGGCACCGGAAAACCGGGCGTTTATGCAATCCTCCGGCAAAGTGGTGTATCTGCGCGCCAGTGCCGAAACCCTGGCGGAACGGTTGTCACACACACCTCAGGCGCATCAGCGTCCGAGCCTGACCGGCAAATGCATTGTGGAGGAGATGGCAGAGGTGCTGAGCAAACGCGAGCCGCTCTATCTGGAATGCGCGGATATCGTGGTGGATGCCACCTGTCCGGTGCCGGAACTAATCAGTCAGATCTGCACCTGCATCCACGCCGCCGTATAGTGCCTGTTGCTGTATTATTGTGAACAGTGACACAAATCGAATAAAGGTAATTCCGTACCGCTCTGTCAGTTGGTTAATCAATCCGCTGTGTTATTATTAAAGCGTCTGCCCGCCGAACTGATTGGCGGAATAATAAATACACATGGAATTCAGTATGTTGATGAATGTGTTACGTGCACTGCTCCGCGGATTATTCCGCATTCGTGTTACAGGTGACCTGAGTAATCTTAATCAACCGCGAAGTGTAATCACCCCGAACCACGCCTCTTTTATCGATGGTGTTCTGCTGGGATTATTCCTGCCGACCCGGCCGGTGTTCGCGATGTACACCAATTATGCCACGCCATTTTTCATCCGCTGTTTAAAACCCATTGCCGATATTATTCCGGTGGATCCGCGTAATCCGCTGGCATTGCGGCATCTGATCCGCGAAGTGGAAAAAGGGCGTCAGATAGTGATCTTCCCGGAAGGGCGGGTGACGATCACTGATTCTCTGATGAAGATCTACGACGGCGCTGCTTTTATTGCTGCCAAAACCGGCGCGAAAGTGATCCCGGTGCGGATTGACGGCGCGGAACTGACGTATTTCAGCCGGATGCGGAAAGTGATCAAAAGTCACTTTTTCCCGGCCATCACCATTCATGTTCTGCCGCCGGAGACCATTCCGATGCCGGAGGCACCGCGTGCCGCAGAGCGCCGCCGTCTGGCGGGGGAACATCTGCGCGACATTATGATGGATGCACGCATGACGTGCCGCCCGTCACTGACACTGCCGCAGGCGTTTCTCGGCGCGGTAAAACGTTACGGCCGTTTCCAGCGGATCATTGATGACATCAATTTCAGTGAGGACAGTTATCAGGGGCTGCTGAAAAAATCCCTCGGACTAAGCTGTATTATCAGCCACTACACCAAAGAGGGGGAGCGCACCGGTTTCCTGCTGCCGAATGCCACCGTGATGGGAGCGGCGATCCTCGGCGCTTCCATGCGCCGCCGTATTCCGGCACTGCTTAACTACACAGCGGGTGTCGCCGGGCTGCGGAATGCCATGAAGGCGGCGGGGATCACTACCATCATCACCTCGCGCCAGTTTCTGGAAAAAGGCAAAATGACACATTTGCCGGAACAGATGACAGAAGCCAACTGGGTCTATCTGGAAGAGGCAAAAGCATCCGTTACCCTGAAAGACAAACTGTGGGTGATGCGTCACCTGGTCACGCCGCAGGCGGCACTGCTGCCGCAAAAGCCGGAAGATGATGCGATTATTCTTTTTACCTCCGGCTCAGAAGGCACACCGAAAGGTGTGGTGCACAGCCACGACTCTCTGCTGGCGAACGTTGAGCAGATTAAAACGGTGGCGGATTTCACGCCGAAAGACCGTTTTATGTCCGCACTGCCGCTGTTTCACGCCTTTGGTCTGACTGCCGGGCTTATCACGCCGCTGCTGTGCGGCAGCCGGATTTTCCTCTATCCGAGCCCGCTGCATTACCGCATGGTGCCGGAGCTGACGTACGATCAGAACTGTACCGTCATTTTCGGGACATCCACCTTCCTTGCCAACTATGCCCGTTTTGCTCATCCGTATGATTTTGCCCGTGTCCGCTATGCTGTGGCCGGGGCGGAGAAGCTGGCGGAAGGCACCAAACAGGTCTGGCAGGATAAATTCGGCCTGCGCATTCTGGAAGGTTACGGGGTGACTGAGTGTGCGCCGGTGATTTCCATTAACGTGCCGATGGCCGCCCGTACCGGTACTGTCGGACGGCTGATGCCGGGGATGGAAGCGCGGCTGCTGCCGGTTGCCGGGATTGAAAACGGCGGGTTGCTGCAGGTGCGCGGCCCGAATGTGATGAAAGGGTATCTGCGGGTGGAAAAACCGGGGCAGATTGAACCGCCGTCAGCGGAGAATATACAGGGCGAGGTTCAGATCGGCTGGTATGACACCGGCGATATCGTCACACAGGATGCAGCCGGGTTTATCACTATCCGCGGACGGGTCAAACGCTTTGCCAAACTGGCCGGTGAGATGATCTCGCTGGAGAGTGTTGAGCAGCTGGCACTGAGTGTTTCGCCGGATAAACTGCATGCCGTGGTGACGAAGCCGGATGCAAAACGCGGCGAAGCACTGGTGATGTTTACCACTGACAGTGAACTGGATCGCACACAACTGCTGACAGAAGCGAAAGCGAAAGGGCTGCCGGAACTGGCTGTTCCGCGTGATATCCGTTATATCAGACAGCTGCCGGTGCTCGGCAGCGGTAAACCGGATTTTGTCACACTGAAACAACAGGCATTACAGGAGCCGCAGGTATGACAGCATCCGCCCCGTTACTGAACAAAGGCATGAAAGCGGTACTGGTTTCCCAGTTTATTACGGCATTTGCGGATAACGCGATTCTGTTCGCCATCCTTGCACAGCTCAGCGCCCGGCACTATCCCGAATGGAGCCAGCCGATGCTGCAGATGGTCTTTGTGCTGACTTTTATTGTGCTGGCACCGTTTGTCGGACAGATTGCCGACAGCTTCCCGAAAGGGCGGGTGATGCTGCTGTCGAACGCCTGTAAGCTGTTCGGCGCGGTGGTGATCTGCTTCGGCGCGGATCCGTTCCTGGGATACGGGCTGATCGGGGTCGGGGCGGCGGCCTATTCCCCGGCAAAATACGGGATCCTTGGTGAGCTGACCACCGGTGAGCAACTGGTGAAAGCCAACGGGCTGATTGAAGCGTCGACGATTGTGGCTATTCTGCTGGGCTCGGTAACCGGCGGCTTTCTGTCTGATTACCATATTACAATGGCACTGATTTTATGCACGGTGATGTACGCACTGGCGGCAGTGACCAATATCTATATTCCGCGGCTGCCGCCGGCGAAAACCGGCCTGAGCCGCAATCCGCGCACGATGGTGGTCACTTTCTTCCGCGCTGTAGTATCACTGTGGAAAAACCAGGAAAGCCGTTTTTCCCTGACCGGTACCAGTCTGTTCTGGGGCGCGGGCGTGACACTGCGGCTGATGCTGGTATTGTGGGTTCCGGCGGCGCTGGGTATTACCGGCCAGACCATGCCGACACTGCTTAACGCCATGGTTGCTATCGGGATTGTGGCGGGGGCGGGGCTGGCTGCCCGCTTTATCACCCTGGAAACCGTGCGCCGCTGCATGCCGGCCGGGATCCTGATCGGGGTGATGGTCATTATTTTCACCTTCCAGACCTCGGTGGTACCGACCAATATCACGCTGATTATGCTCGGTGTATTCGGCGGCCTGTTTGTGGTGCCGCTCAATGCCCTGCTGCAAAAGCGCGGTAAAGAGACTGTCGGGGCGGGGAACGCTATTGCGGTACAGAATATGGGGGAAAACGGTGCGATGCTGCTGATGCTGGGGCTCTACTCCCTGGCCGTTAAAGCAGGTGTGCCGGTGGTGGTAATCGGTGCGGCGTTCGGCAGCCTGTTTGCCCTCGCCATCGGCGGATTATGGCTCTGGGATATCCGCCGCAAAAAACAGATTTCACAACAGGAGTGACCGATGCATGATGAACAGGCTCTGACCCGGCGCAGTACGGAACTGGGATCTTATCTCCTTGAGGCCGGTCTGAGTGTCACAACGGCAGAATCCTGCACCGGCGGGTGGATTGCCAAGGTGATCACAGATATCGCCGGGAGTTCGGCGTATTTTCAGCGCGGATTTGTCACCTACAGTAATGATGCCAAACACAGTATGATCGGCGTATCAGAACAGTCACTGTCCGCCTTTGGTGCGGTCAGTGAGGCGGTGGTCCGCGAAATGGCCGCCGGGGCGCTGGACACTGCGGATGCGGATCTGGCCGTCTCTGTCAGCGGCATTGCCGGGCCGGATGGCGGCAGTGATGAAAAGCCGGTCGGCACAGTCTGGTTCGGCTGGGCGTGGCGGGAAAAAACAGGAATAAAAACCGCGGCCCGCAGCTGGTGTTTTCCGGGCGATCGTAATGCGGTGCGCTGTCAGGCGGTGCTGAAAGGGCTCGACGGATTAATTGCAATTCTGACGAAAAAATCACTTGATACTGTATGACTATACAGTATAATCAGTTCAACAGATTCAGTTGAAACCATTTTAATAACCCTGGCGGTGTCTCAGGGGTTGAGAAGGGAGTTTACATGGCTATTGATGAGAACAAACAGAAAGCACTGGCAGCAGCCTTAGGTCAGATCGAGAAGCAGTTCGGTAAAGGTTCGATCATGCGTCTGGGTGAAGACCGTTCCATGGATGTGGAAACTATCTCAACCGGCTCTCTGGCACTGGACGTTGCACTGGGTGCAGGTGGTCTGCCGCTGGGACGTATTGTTGAAATCTACGGGCCTGAATCTTCCGGTAAAACCACGCTGACATTACAGGTTATTGCCGCTGCACAGCGTCAGGGCCGTGTGTGTGCGTTTATCGATGCGGAACACGCACTGGATCCGGTCTATGCCAAGAAACTGGGCGTGGATATTGATAACCTGCTGTGCTCCCAGCCGGACACCGGCGAGCAGGCACTGGAAATCTGTGATGCTTTAACCCGCTCCGGTGCTGTTGATGTCATCATTGTTGACTCCGTGGCAGCACTGACACCAAAAGCTGAAATCGAAGGTGAAATTGGTGATTCACACATGGGTCTGGCTGCCCGTATGATGAGCCAGGCGATGCGTAAGCTGGCCGGTAACCTGAAAAACTCCAACACACTGCTGATTTTCATCAACCAGATCCGTATGAAGATTGGTGTGATGTTCGGTAACCCGGAAACCACCACCGGTGGTAACGCACTGAAGTTCTATGCCTCTGTCCGTCTGGATATCCGCCGTATCGGCGCGGTGAAAAACGGTGATGAAGTGGTCGGCAGCGAAACCCGCGTGAAAGTGGTGAAAAACAAAGTGGCTGCACCGTTCAAACAGGCTGAATTCCAGATCATGTACGGCGAAGGTATCAACACCATGGGCGAACTGATCGACCTGGGTGTGAAACATAAACTGGTTGAGAAAGCCGGTGCATGGTACAGCTACAACGGTGAAAAAATCGGTCAGGGTAAGGCAAACGCCACAATTTACCTGAAAGAACATCCGGAAATGGCGGATGAACTGGATAAAAAATTACGTGAGTTATTACTGAATCACAGTGGTGAATTCAGTACCGCAGCAGAAAGTTTCAACGAAGAAAGTGAAACTGAAGATGCGGGCAACGAAGAGTTTTAATTCGTAAAACCACACTGATTTTAAGATTTAAAGTAATAAAATCATTGAGTTATTCTGAAAGCTGTATCCGTGACGGGTACGGCTTTCTTTTTATCTGCGGACAACCACCTGTCTCTGTCCTTCATACCGTGTTCTTTATACAAAAACCCCTCTCCCGGCCGGATGAACGCCGTTTGTACGAACAGACTTTCAGAAAAAGTTTATTCGCTTTACAATGGGTACAGCGAATGGATTTATCTGGGAATTAATGTTCAAGGGAAACCCTTAAATTTCTCTCCGCCTTGATTGATCCGAAGGTTGAATCGGAGCGGCTTCACAGTCTGTTTCGCAATTCATAAATCTTATTATTTCAGCTTGATTTCGGGATAAATATGAGCAAAAGCACCGCTGAGATCCGTCAAGCGTTTCTCGACTTTTTCCATACAAAAGGACATCAGATTGTCCAGAGCAGTTCGCTGGTTCCGAACAACGACCCAACGCTGCTTTTTACTAACGCAGGGATGAACCAATTCAAAGATGTTTTCCTCGGTCTGGATAAGCGTCCTTACACCCGTGCCACCACAGCACAGCGCTGTGTCCGTGCCGGCGGTAAGCACAACGACCTGGAAAACGTCGGCTACACTGCACGTCACCACACTTTCTTCGAAATGCTGGGTAACTTCAGCTTCGGCGATTACTTCAAGCACGATGCCATCAATTTCGCCTGGGAACTGCTGACCGGCAAAGAATGGTTTAACCTGCCGAAAGAAAAGCTGTGGGTTACTGTTTATGCAACGGATGACGAAGCGTACAACATCTGGAAAGATGAAGTCGGTGTTCCGGCTGAGCGCATTATCCGCATCGGTGATAACAAAGGTGCCCAATACGCCTCTGACAACTTCTGGCAGATGGGCGATACCGGCCCTTGCGGTCCGTGTACTGAGATTTTCTTTGATCACGGCGACCACATCTGGGGCGGCCCTCCGGGATCACCGGAAGAAGACGGCGACCGTTACATCGAGATCTGGAACATCGTCTTTATGCAATTCAACCGTCAGTCTGACGGTACATTAGAGCCGCTGCCGAAACCATCCGTTGATACCGGTATGGGTCTGGAGCGTATTACCGCTGTTCTGCAGCATGTAAACTCTAACTATGATATCGACCTGTTCCGCAAACTGATTGCCGATGTGGCGAAAGTGACCGGTGCTGACGATCTGACCAGCAAATCACTGCGCGTGATCGCCGACCATATCCGCTCCTGTGCCTTCCTGATTTGCGACGGCGTTATTCCGTCCAACGAAGGCCGCGGTTATGTGCTGCGCCGTATCATCCGCCGCGCTGTCCGTCATGGCTACATGCTGGGCGCGAAAGACACCTTCTTCTACAAACTGGTTGCGCCGCTGATCGACGTGATGGGCTCTGCCGGTGAAGAACTGGCCCGCCAGCGTGTGATGGTGGAGAAAGTACTGAAGTCAGAAGAAGAGCAGTTTGCCCGTACGCTGGAACGCGGCCTGCAACTGCTGGATGACGAATTAGCCTCACTGACCGGGGATACCCTGAGCGGTGAAGCGGCATTCCGTCTTTACGACACCTATGGTTTCCCGCTGGATCTGACCGCTGACGTCTGCCGTGAGCGCAACCTGAAAGTGGATGAAGCCGGTTTTGAAGCGGCAATGGAAGAACAGCGCCGCCGTGCCCGTGAAAACAGCGGTTTTGGTGCGGACTACAACAGTCTCATCAAAGTGGACAAGCGCAGTGACTTCTCCGGTTATGACCACAATGAACAGGCGGCAACCATTGTTGCACTGTACAAAGAAGGTCAGCCGGTTACTGAGCTGAATGCCGGTGATGAAGGTCTGGTGATCCTGGATAAAACCGCGTTTTATGCGGAATCCGGTGGCCAGGTCGGTGATACCGGTGTGCTGTCGAGCAACGATGCGCAGTTCAGCGTTCTGGACACACAGAAATACGGTCAGGCTATCGGCCATGCCGGTCGTGTGGACAGCGGCAAACTGACGGTGAACCACAAAATCACCGCGAAAATCGACGAAGAGCGCCGTAATGCTATCCGCCTGAACCACTCGGCAACACACCTGATGCATGCCGCGCTGCGTCAGGTTCTGGGTGAGCATGTGTCACAGAAAGGCTCACTGGTAAACGATAAATACCTGCGTTTTGACTTCTCTCACTTTGAAGCCATGACACCGGCACAAATCCGTGAAGTGGAAGCTCTGGTCAACGCCGAAATCCGCAAAAATGAGCCGGTCGTGACCGAGCTGATGGATCTGGAAGAAGCGAAAGCCAAAGGTGCAATGGCACTGTTCGGTGAAAAATACGATGAACGTGTCCGTGTACTGAGCATGGGCGACTTCTCAACCGAGCTGTGCGGCGGTACTCACGCGGCACGCACCGGTGATATCGGTCTGTTCCGTATTATCAGTGAATCCGCCACAGCGGCCGGTATCCGCCGTATTGAAGCGGTCACCGGTAGCGGCGCACTGGAAAGCGTGAATCAGCAGTCTGATGCACTCTCTGCGGTGGCTCAGCTGGTGAAAAGTGATGAAGCCGGTGTGAGCGAAAAAGTCAAAGCTGCGCTGGATAAAATCCGCACCCTGGAAAAAGAGTTACAGCAACTCAAAGAACAGCAGGCTGCGCAGGAAAGTTCCTCCATGACCAAAGATGCCGTTTCAGTGAACGGTGTTAAACTCCTGGTGAAACAACTGACTAACGCTGAACCTAAAATGTTACGCACGATGGTTGATGATCTAAAAAATCAATTAAGCTCTGGAATTATTGTGCTTTCAACTATCAGTGATGATAAAGTTAGCCTCATTGCAGGTGTAACGAAAGATCTGACCGGCAAAGTCAAAGCCGGCGAACTGGTTGCCTTTATTGCTGAACAAATCGGCGGTAAAGGGGGCGGTCGCCCGGATATGGCCCAAGCCGGCGGGACAGATACCGCTGCTTTACCTGCTGCTATGGCAAGCGTTGAAAGCTGGGTGGCATCTCACCTGTAGTCTGAGTAAATCTGAACAGGAGCGCGCTCCGGCGTGCTCCTGATATTGGTGATAAGGTCTTTGTATCACTAACGTTAGGTCGCAATTTTTAACTACACTAAATATTGCAATGTGTCTAAAACTACATATAGTTTACAAATAATCATTGCTATACGCTTTCACGGTGTTGGATGGATAATGGCGGGTAAACTCAGAGGCCCGACTCTTTTAATATTTCAAGGAGCAAAGAATGCTTATTCTGACTCGTCGAGTTGGTGAAACACTCATGATAGGCGATGAGGTAACAGTGACTGTACTGGGTGTTAAAGGAAACCAGGTACGAATTGGTGTCAACGCCCCCAAAGAGGTTTCTGTTCACCGTGAAGAAATTTACCAGCGGATCCAGGCTGAAAAATCTCAACCCAATAACAATAACTATTAAGTTGTGAGGCGCGCTCGTTACCGCGACGGGCGCCTTCTTCTTTTCTTCCTGCCGCTATTATCCCGGCTCCTCACTTTTTTTCCTGCAAAAATCGCCCGTCATTCTGTTACTTTCTCTGCTCACTGCCGGATTTTTTCCTCACCGCCGCGTTATGCTGACGTGGATCCTGTTGCCGTAAAAACACACGTATCGTTGTGAAAATCAACATAGTGCGCGGTAATTGTGCAAACGATCGTGAGATCTTAAAAAGTTGGGAAAAATTGTTTGACTTCTCAGTGGGGGAAAGTAATATGTGCGCCACACGACGACGAGATGACGGAAACGGAAATCATCGTTGTGTGGTCTGGAACAATGGTGAGATGGCCGAGAGGCTGAAGGCGCTCCCCTGCTAAGGGAGTATGCGGTCAAAAGCTGCATCGAGGGTTCGAATCCCTCTCTCACCGCCATTCAGATTGCACCCGTAGCTCAGCTGGATAGAGTACCCGGCTACGAACCGGGCGGTCAGAGGTTCGAATCCTCTCGGGTGCACCATATAAAAACCCCGCTCTTTGAGCGGGGTTTTTCTTTTTCCGTTTTTCCCGTCACTGAATCGAATCCGTTTTTACGTCATACTCGTTATCTGAAGTACAGATGCTTCTGAAACTGATCTTAATAACAATGACGTGTAAGAGGGATAATGTATTGTCGCGGCAGTGGTTTCTGCTGTTCCGTTTGTGTGGGGCAGGGTTGAATCACAGCGACAATAACCCGGCTTTGCGATAAAGTATCCCTCTTATGAATAATATCCATTATCAGGACGGGAGGTCGATTTGATCCCGGATGTATCCAAAGCGCTCTCATGGTTAGAGACGCACCCCCGGATTTTAAAAGGCATCAACCGCGGCATTGAGCGCGAAACACTGCGTATCACGCCGGATGGTGCTCTGGCACGTACCGGTCACCCGGAAGGGCTGGGAAAATCATTAACCCATAAGTGGATCACCACGGACTTTGCCGAGTCACTGCTGGAATTTATTACCCCGGTGGATTCGCGCATTGATTACACCGTGAAATTTCTGCGTGATGTGCACCGCTATACTGCGCGTCATCTGAACAATGAACGGATGTGGCCGCTGAGCATGCCATGCTTCATTGATTCTGAAGAGCATATCGAACTGGCGCAGTTCGGCACATCCAATGCCGGCCGTTTCAAGACGCTGTACCGTGAAGGGCTTAAAAACCGCTATGGCGCGCTGATGCAGACCATTTCCGGTGTCCACTATAACTTCTCTCTGCCGATGGAATTCTGGCAGGCGTGGAGTGGTATCAGTGATGCACAGAGCGGCAAGGATAAAATCTCCGACGGCTACTTCCGCCTGATCCGCAACTATTACCGTTTCGGCTGGGTGATCCCGTATCTGTTCGGTGCATCACCGGCGATTTGCAGCTCGTTCCTGCGTGGCCGCAAAACCAATCTGCCGTTTGAAACGCTGCCGAAAGGGGCGTTATATCTGCCGTATGCCACGTCACTGCGTTTAAGTGACCTCGGTTATACCAACAAGTCACAAAGTGATCTGAACATCACCTTCAACCATCTGGACACGTATGTCGCCGGGCTGAAGAATGCCATTCAGATCCCGTCTGAAGAGTTTGCCGCACTGGGATTAACCAAAGACGGAAAACACCTTCAGATTAACGCCAACGTCCTGCAGATCGAAAACGAGTTCTATGCCCCTATCCGGCCGAAGCGTGTGCAGAAAGGTGATGAGTCACCGTCTGACGCCTTACAGCGCGGCGGGGTGGAGTATATCGAAGTCCGTGCCCTGGATATCAACCCGTTCTCTGCTACCGGTGTCGATGAAACACAAATTCGTTTCCTCGACCTGTTCCTTATCTGGTGTGTGCTGGCGGATGCGCCGGAAATGAGCGCGGATGAGCTGGCGTGTGCCCGCCATAACTGGAATCGTGTGATTCTGGAAGGGCGCAAACCGGGACAGGAAATCGGTATCGGCTGCGGCCGTGAAAAACAACCCTTGCAAAAAGTGGGTCACGCACTGTTTAATGATCTCCTGCGTGTTGCCGATGTGTTAGATACCTGCTCAGGCACACAGTATCGCGAAGTGTGCGAAGCACTGAAAGTACAGTTTGATGACCCGGAACTGACGTTCTCGGGGCGGATGCTGGCACTGATAAAAGAAGCGGGTATCGGAAGTTACGGGCTGGCCCTGGCAGATCGGTATCATGAAGAACTGACTCACGAGCCGTATGAAGTGATCAGTGAAGCAGACTTTGCTGAACAATGGCAGGCTTCTGTCGATAAACAAAAAGCGATGGAAGAGAGTGATACGATAAGTTTTGATGAGTATCTGGCGCTGCATGGCGGTCGCTGATTTCTGACAGATAAGAAAATGGCCACAATCAATGTGGCCAAAATAAATCTCTCAGAGAATAGGGATGATAACAATTTGCGCGTCTTTCAATACATCAGACCAGCGTATTCAGAAAAAGTTTCATTCGTTCGGCATTTTTTACAAAAAAAAGAGGAGCGGGAATTATGCCTTTGCTGGATAGTTTTTTAGTTGACCACACACGCATGGCGGCACCTGCGGTACGCGTAGCGAAAACCATGACCACCCCGGGTGGCGATACCATCACTGTTTTCGATCTGCGTTTTTGTGTTCCTAATGAAGAGATTCTGCCGGAAAGAGGAACGCATACACTGGAACACCTGTTTGCCGGTTTTATGCGTAACCATTTAAACGGCAATGGTGTTGAAATCATTGATATCTCGCCGATGGGCTGCCGTACCGGGTTCTATATGAGCCTGATTGGTGCGCCGTCAGAAACCCGTGTTGCACAGGCCTGGAAAGACGCTATGGCGGATATCCTGACTGTCAAAGATCAGGCGAAGATCCCTGAACTGAACCTGTATCAGTGCGGGACGTATAAAATGCATTCACTGGAAGAAGCACATCAGATTGCAAAAAACATCATTGAGCGCGATGTTCGCGTCAACAAAAATGATGAACTGCTGTTATCTGATGATGAGCTGGAAAAACTGCATCCGTAATTTTTCAGCCCCGGATACAAAAAAACCTGCGCGCATTGCTGCCGCAGGTTTTTTTATGTCTTTTATCTTTTTCAGATATCAGCAGCGATATCGGCACCGGCCGGTTTCAGCGGTGACAGTTTTACCGTTTTAATCACATTCTCGCCGATGGCAACCACTTCAAACTGGTAGTTACCGACAGTGACAAGGGTATTGAGTGTCGGGATATCACCGAGTTCTTCCAGCAGAAGGCCATTAATGGTACGGGCACCTTCTTCCGGCAGGGAAAGATTCAGGGCTTTATTGATTTCACGGATATTGGCAGAACCTTCAATCAGCAGCGTGCCGTCAGGCTGACGGGTGACTTCCTCGGCCAGCGATGGTGACATTGAGGTGGTAAAATCACCGACAATTTCTTCCAGGATGTCTTCCACGGAGATAAGCCCCTGAATATCGCCGTACTCATCGACAACTAATCCGACTTTTTCATTATTGCGCTGGAAATTGACCAACTGTAAGTTCAGTGGTGTGCTGTCCGGCACAAAGTAAACTTTATCAGCGGCCTTGATAAGCATTTGCTTGGTGAATTCCTGCTTCTCAATCATCAGCCGGTAAGCTTCACGGACACGCAGCATACCGATGGCATCATCCAGCGAGTCGCGGTAGAGCACTATCCGGCCGTGCGGTGAGTGCGTAAGCTGGCGCAGAATGGATTTCCATTCATCATTGATATCAATCCCGATGATCTCAGTGCGCGGCACCATAATCTCATCCACACTGACTTTATCCAGATCGAGGATGGAGATCAGCATGTCCTGGTTGCGGCGGGACAGTTTACCTTTGGACTCATTAACGATGGTTTTCAGTTCTTCTTTTGATACTGCATCACTGCGGATCACGGTGCCGCGGATACCGATGCAGCGCATCAGAATCAGGGTTATTGCGTTAAATGCCCAGACCAGCGGCAGACAGATTTTTGCCAGCGGACGCAGCAGAAAACTGCTCGGAAAGGCGACCTGCTGCGGATAGAGTGCGGCAATGGTTTTCGGCATCACTTCGGCAAACACGAGGATGACAAAGGTCAGCACCCCGGTGGCGATAGCCACACCGGCGTTACCGTACAGGCGCATACCAACAATCGTCCCCAGTGCGGAGGCGACAATATTCACCAGGTTATTACCGATAAGAATGAGGCTCAGCAGACGATCCGGTTTCTCCAGCAACCGCTCGACACGGCGGGCCGCCCGGTTTCCCTGCTTGGCCTGATGGCGCAGCCGGTAGCGGTTGATTGTCATCATCCCGGTTTCGGATGCGGAAAAGTACGCTGAAATTATCACTAATAAAATAAGAATAATAATCAGCGTACTTGTTGAGACGTGCTCCACAGCGGTGTTCCTTTCTTTTGTGATGAGCGGAAAAGGGCGTTACAGAGACCGGCTGTTATGCATACAGCATCAGTTCCTGAAACAGACGGTGCCCGAAAAATGCCAGTGTGAGAATAAAGGCACCGGCGAAGTTAAACCAGATAACCCGTTTGCCGCGCCAGCCTTCATGATAGTGCCCCCACAGCAGCACGATGTAGACACACCAGGCAACCATCGACAGCAATGATTTATGAATATTATCTTTATCAAAGATGTTATCCATAAACACAATGCCGGTGGCGAGTGTTAGTGTCAGCAGAATCACGCCGACCTGCGTGATATGAAACATTTTACGCTCGATAACCATTAACGGCGGCATATCCGGCGTAAACTTAAGACGTTTGTTTTTCAGCTGATGATCCATCCAGCCGAGCTGCATAGCATACAGTGCCGCAATAATCAGTGTCGCGAAGCTGAGCAGCGCCAGTCCGATATGCACAAACAGCGGCACACTGGCCTGCAGGTGGGTGATAAACTCGCCCGGCATCAGGGTGGCAAGAATCAGGTTGACCATCGAGAAGCTGTAAACAATCGGGATAAGGAACCACGCCCGGCCCTGAAACGCGACAATCGTCATAATGACGGAGACCAGCAGGCTGACCACCGAACCGAGGTTCAGCAGTGTCAGGTTCTGACCAACGCCCTGAAAAATCTGTGATTTAATCGCCACGCCGTGACACACCAGAGCGATAACGGCGAAGATAAGCGCCAGTTTCCGGTAGCCGCGCTGATAGCGGAGCACGCCCGGCATCAGAAGTACCAGGCTTAACAGATATGCGCTAATTGCAACAACAGAGATTTCAGGCATGGTTTTGTGATTATTCAGTCAGTAAGATGAAACAAAATTCATACGCCAGTATACCGCAGCCCGCAGATCACTCCAATGATTACACGATACTTTACGTAAATCGGTTCGCTGATTTGCTGCGGTGCGTGTTATAATCCCGGGTATCTTTTCTATTTTTAGCTCAGTTTTGGCAGAGTCGATGACATGTTTGATAATTTAACTGACAGACTTTCGCGCACCTTGCGCAATATCAGTGGTCGCGGACGACTGACGGAAGACAATATTAAAGAAACGCTGCGCGAAGTGCGCATGGCGCTTCTGGAAGCCGATGTTGCCCTGCCGGTGGTACGGGATTTCATCAACCGCGTCAAAGAGCGTGCTGTCGGCCATGAGGTGAATAAAAGCCTGACGCCGGGGCAGGAGTTCGTCAAAATCGTTCAGGGCGAACTGGTTGCGGCGATGGGCGAGGAAAACAACGCCCTGGATCTTTCCGCCCAGCCGCCGGCTGTGGTGCTGATGGCCGGTCTGCAGGGTGCGGGTAAAACCACCAGTGTGGCGAAGCTCGGTAAACTGCTGAAAGAAAAACACAAGAAAAAGGTACTGGTGGTCTCTGCTGACGTTTACCGTCCGGCGGCGATTAAACAGTTACAGACACTGGCAGAGACAGTGGGAATTGAATTTTTCCCGTCTGATGTGTCAGAAAAACCGATTGATATCGCTAAAAAAGCGCTGAAACATGCGCAGCTGCAATTCTTTGATGTCCTGCTGGTGGATACCGCAGGCCGTCTGCATGTCGATGAAGGCATGATGGGCGAAATCAAAGACCTGCATGCGGCCATTAACCCGGTGGAAACCCTGTTCGTCGTGGATGCCATGACCGGTCAGGATGCGGCAAACACCGCCAAAGCCTTTAACGAAGCCCTGCCGCTGACCGGTGTGGTGCTGACTAAAGTTGATGGTGATGCGCGCGGCGGTGCGGCGCTTTCTATCCGTCATATCACCGGTAAACCGATTAAATTCCTGGGGGTAGGGGAAAAAACTGAAGCACTGGAGCCGTTCCATCCGGACCGCGTTGCCTCCCGTATTCTGGGCATGGGCGATGTGCTGTCACTGATTGAAGAGATTGAGAGCAAAGTTGACCGTGATCAGGCGGAGAAACTGGCTTCCAAGCTGAAAAAAGGTGACGGATTTGACCTCAACGACTTCCTGGAACAGCTTAAGCAGATGCGCAATATGGGCGGCATGGCCGGGATGCTGACCAAACTGCCGGGCATGTCTCAGGTGCCGGACGCGGTGAAATCGCAGATGGATGACAGCGTGCTGACCAAAATGGAAGCGATGATCAATTCCATGACCAAAAAAGAGCGCGTCAAACCGGAAATTATTAAAGGTTCCCGCAAACGCCGTATCGCAGCGGGTTCCGGGACTCAGGTGCAGGATGTCAACCGGCTGCTCAAGCAGTTCGATGATATGCAGCGCATGATGAAAAAGATGAAGAAAGGGGGCCTCGCGAAGATGATGCGGGGCATGAAAGGTATGATGCCGCCGGGTATGATGGGGCGGTAAAACAAAGAAAGTCACAAAGAATAATCACTTTGGATTGATTTTTTCGCCAAAGTGAGTAAACTTTTCGGGCTTTTTCTATGACAACCGGACGCCATTCCTCGATGGGGTCTGGTTGTTTGTCAATTCAATGAGGATGTTATGGTAACAATTCGTTTAGCTCGTGGCGGCGCAAAAAAGCGTCCGTTCTACCAAATCGTCGTAACCGACAGTCGTAATGCACGTGACGGTCGTTTCATCGAACGTATTGGTTTCTTCAACCCTATCGCTGCCGGTAAGGCTGAAACTCTGCGCTTAGATCTGGACCGTGTTGAACACTGGGTTGGTCTGGGTGCAACTGTCTCTGATCGTGTTGCTGTACTGATCAAAGACGCAAAAAAAGCAGCTTAATCTGTCACGGTGGTAACAATGAGCAAGCACACTAATCCGCAAGCCCCTTCTGATCCGATTGTACTCGGCAAACTGGGGTCATCTTACGGTATTAAAGGGTGGCTCAGAGTGTTTTCTTCCACCGAAAATACTGAAAGTATTTTTGATTATCAGCCGTGGTTTATCCAGCGTAACGGGGTGTGGCAACACATCGAACCGGAAGACTGGAAATCCCACAATCAGGATATGATCGTCAAACTCAAAGGGGTTGACGACAGAGATGCGGCAAACGTACTGACTAACGCGGAAATCGTGGTAGACAGTTCGCAGTTACCGGAATTAGACGGCGATGATTACTACTGGAAAGACCTGATGGGCTGCCGTGTAGTGACCACCGGCGGATATGATCTCGGCACCGTAACCGATTTAATGGAAACCGGGTCGAATGATGTTCTGGTGATTAAAGCAAATCTGAAAGATGCCTTCGGCATGAAAGAGCGGTTAGTACCGTTTCTTGACGGGCAGGTTATCAGGAAAGTTGATCTCACTGAAAAACTGATTGAAGTTGAGTGGGATCCCGGTTTTTAAACCTCCGGTGATGGTTTTGTCATTAAGTGGGACACGAAAATGTGGATTGGGGTTATCAGCCTGTTTCCTGAAATGTTCCTCTCAATAACCGGGCATGGTGTAACCGGACGGGCAGTAAAAAACGGCCTGATCAGTGTAGATTGCTGGAACCCGCGTGATTTCACGTATGACCGGCACCACACTGTGGACGATCGGCCCTACGGGGGCGGTCCCGGCATGCTGATGATGGTGGAGCCTCTGCGCAAAGCTATCCATGCAGCAAAAGCTGCCGCAGGTGACAATGCGAAAGTGATTTATCTTTCGCCGCAGGGCCGCAAACTCGATCAACAGGGAGTTTGTGAGCTGGCCGCCAACGAGAAGTTAATTCTGGTGTGCGGCCGGTATGAGGGAGTAGATGAACGCGTTATCCAGACTGAGATTGATGAAGAATGGTCAGTCGGGGATTACGTGCTCAGCGGTGGTGAATTACCGGCGATGGTGCTGATTGATGCGGTATCGCGTTTTGTTCCGGGTGTCCTCGGACATCAGGCATCAGCAAAAGAAGATTCCTTTGCTGACGGTTTACTTGACCACCCACACTATACCCGCCCTGAAGTGTTGGATGGCATGTGTGTTCCGCCGGTTTTACTGTCGGGAAACCATGCAGAAATTGATCGCTGGCGTATGAAACAGTCACTCGGTCGCACCTGGCTCAGAAGACCTGAACTTCTGGAAAGCCTAGCTCTGACTGACGAGCAAAGGATGTTGCTGGCTGAATTCCAGCGGGAATATCAGTCCGGAGCAACAAGTTAATCCAGGTATCCTGCGGGATATCTTTTGAAATATCAGTTTACCTAGGGTAAGAGATTTATTATGAGCAACATTATTAAACAACTTGAACAAGAGCAGATGAAACAAGACGTACCTTCATTCCGTCCGGGTGACACCGTGGAAGTTAAGGTATGGGTCGTTGAAGGTTCTAAAAAACGTCTGCAGGCATTCGAGGGCGTGGTTATCGCTATCCGTAACCGCGGTCTGCACTCTGCATTCACTGTTCGCAAGATTTCTAACGGCGAAGGTGTTGAGCGTGTATTCCAGACTCACTCACCTGTTGTTGACAGCATCAGCGTTAAACGCCGTGGTGCCGTTCGTCGTGCTAAACTGTACTACCTGCGTGAGCGTTCAGGTAAGGCAGCTCGTATTAAAGAGCGTTTGAACGCAAAATAATGCGCAAGCATCCGATATGATAATAAAAGGCCAGCCTCGTGCTGGCCTTTTTTATACGCTATTTTATTTTCCTTTCCTGCCTGTTTTCCGTTCGATTCTCTGTATTGTTTATATGACATTATTTTTATGATGTAAATATTTATTTACATCATACCTGCCTTATAAACTACCTTTCTTTCTGTCATTATCTTACACACTATAACCTTAACCCGATCAATTAACTCTATTTTCAATGAATTAACGTTTATTTGTAAGCGGTGTAGCTGATGGGGGTTATCTGTGCAGAACATCTCATTTTTATTTTGTAATTTAAAATGTACGAAAAGTTAAATATTTTACGATTTTGGATTGAATTATTTACAAAGGATGTTATGGTGTTTTCTCAGACACTCAACACGTAATCCATTTTTTGTAAAACTCAGCAGGAAAACACTATGATCATGCAAAAAGACGCACTCAATAACGTTCACATCAGTGATGAAATTGTTTTAATCTCACCGGAAGAACTGAAACAAAAGTACCCATTGAGTCGCAACGACCAGCATGCCATCGCCGGTGCACGTAAGACGATTGCGGATATTGTTCATCACCGCGATCCGCGTTTACTGGTTGTCTGTGGCCCGTGTTCCGTTCATGACACGGATGCAGCGCTGGAGTATGCCCGTCGTCTGAAAGAATTATCTGCTGAGTTGAGTGACAGTCTGTATATCGTGATGCGTGTCTATTTTGAGAAACCGCGGACAACCGTGGGCTGGAAAGGACTTATCAGTGATCCGTTTATGGATGGATCTTTCGAGATGGAAAAAGGTCTGCACATCGCCCGCAAACTGATGGTGGATCTGGTTCAGCTCGGCCTGCCGCTGGCCGGTGAAGCGCTGGATCCGAATAACCCGCAGTACCTCGGGGATCTGTTCAGCTGGTCTGCTATCGGTGCACGTACCACTGAATCACAGACACACCGTGAAATGGCATCCGGTCTGTCCATGCCGGTCGGCTTTAAAAACGGGACTGACGGCAGCCTGAGCACTGCCATCAACGCCATGAAAGCTGCGTCCATGCCACACCGTTTTATGGGGATCAACCAGTCCGGTCAGGTCTGTCTGTTACAGACACAGGGTAACCCGAACGGCCATGTGATCCTGCGCGGCGGAAAACGCCCGAACTACAGTGCGGAAGATATTACGGAATGCGAGGCACAAATGAAGAAAGCCGGTCTCACCCCTTCACTGATGGTAGACTGCAGTCACGGCAACTCGGATAAAGATTTCCGTCGTCAGCCGCTGGTGGTGGATGCCGTGGCAGAACAAATTTGTGCCGGAAATACCTCAATTACCGGTATTATGCTGGAAAGCCATATTAATGAAGGCAATCAGTCATCAGAACAGCCGCGCAGTGCCATGCAGTACGGCGTGTCAGTGACAGACGCCTGCATCAGTTGGGAAACCACTGAAGCAGTTCTGCGTCAGCTGCATCAGCAGATCTCACCGGCGCTGGCAGAGCGTGTGGTTCAGTTACAGCAGGCAGGATAATAAAAACAGGCAGGGTGTATGTCCGGTGCATTAACACATTTACGTGATCAAATTGATGAAGTGGATAAATCGCTGCTGTCACTGCTGGCAAAACGCCTGCAGCTAGTGGCGGAAGTCGGGGAAGTGAAAAGCCAGCACGGCCTGCCGGTCTATGCGCCGGATCGCGAAGCCGCAATGCTGGCATCACGGCGGCAGGAGGCGGAATCACTCGGGGTTCCGCCGGATCTGATAGAGGATTTGCTGCGCCGTATCATGCGGGAGTCCTATTCCCGTGAGAATGATAAAGGGTTTAAAAAGCTCAATGAGCAGGCCCGGCCGATAGTGATTGTCGGTGGTGACGGCAAGATGGGGCAGTTGTTCCGGCGGATGCTGACACTGTCCGGCTACACCGTGCGTATTCTGGACAGCGGCGACTGGGCGGATGCCCCGGAACTGCTGGCAGATGCGGGCATGGTGATTGTCAGTGTGCCTATCCACCTGACCGAACAGGTTATTAAACAATTACCGCCGCTGCCGGAAGATTGCATTCTGGCGGATCTTGCGTCGGTCAAAGCGGGGCCGTTACAGGCGATGCTGGCAGTACACAACGGGCCGGTGCTCGGGTTGCACCCGATGTTCGGGCCGGATGTCGGCAGTTTTGCCAAGCAGGTGGTGGCCTTTTGTGACGGACGTTTCCCGGAGCGGTATCAGTGGTTCCTGGAGCAAATTACAGTCTGGGGCGCGCATTTACAGGGTATTAAGGCGCAGGAGCATGATCGCAATATGCGCTACATTCAGGCGCTGCGTCACTTCACCACTTTTGCTTACGGGCGGTATCTGGCAAAAGAAAATGTCGATCTCGCGCAGCTGCTGTCATTGTCATCACCGATTTACCGGCTGGAACTGGTCATGATTGGCCGCCTGTTTGCCCAGGATCCGCAGCTTTATGCTGATATCATTATGGCCTCGGAAGATAACCTGGATGTGATAGAGGATTATCACCGTGAGTTCGGTGAAGCCATGTCACTGCTGGAAAGCCGGGATAAAGCAGAGTTTATTTCGCAGTTCTCTGCCGTCAGTGACTGGTTCGGCGAACACGCGCAGCGCTTTATGAAAGAGAGTCAGGGATTACTGCAACAGGCTAGCGACAGCCGCCGCTGATAAATATGAAGGTGCTGATGTTTTCAGCACCTTCATACATTGCCGGTTATTTCACACCATTTCCCGAAGGGTAGAAGGTTTTTGGTACTGCCTGATGAGATACCTTTTTCATAATGACAGCGCGCGGATCCCATGCATGTTTGAGTTTGGATTCAATATTAAATTCTTTGTTATGAATATAGTTATAACCGGCAGTAATTGTTTGCTGATTGGAGTAAGCAATGACCGGACGACCTGTCACATCAGCAAGGTCTTGCGCAGCCTGACGTTTTGCAAAACAACTAACTAAATGGATAGGACCGTTATTCCTGAGTAGATCAACTGAGCCTCCGGATTTTTTATTTATGTAAGCCACCAGTTCTTGTGCATTCAGACATTGTGCTTCACTCAGATCCGTTTTTAGCTGAACTTGCCCGTTTATTTTAACCAGCCTGTTATTTTCTATAACGGCGGCAGCCTTACCACCAACCTGTATGAGTCCGTCTTTCCAGTGTCCATGCAGCAGAATGGCATCTTCTTTATTGCCACGGAAGTTATTGCAGTAACCCCGGAACGTGATGCTTTGATCCTGATTCACATCCTCATCAAGACATAGGTTAACCTGCTTAAATGTGGGTTCAGCTGGTTTATGGCTGGTCATTTTAATATCAGAAACAGAATGTAATGAAGCAAACAGGTTTTTAACTGCTGATTTTACAGATGATTCAATCACATGAAATTTAGCTGATAAGATTTCTGATGATATGTGCATAATTTATTTTCCGCTGATTTATATCGTTAATATATGTTTAGCGAAAAATAGCACCAGACCATGCAGATCACTTTCAAATAATGAGCTGACTAGCTATGCCGGGTAAAATAAAGATGAGATGAAGAAAAGAGAAGCAGCCATCTGCATAACAGATGGCTGAAGGAGGTATTATGCGCGATCAACCGGGAAGGCGATCACATCACTGATCCGCTCTGCACCCAGTGCGAGCATAATCAGGCGGTCAATCCCCAGTGCCACACCTGCACATTCCGGGAATCCGTGCTCGAGTGCTGCCAGCAGATTTTCATCAATCGGCTGTTCCGGAAGACCCATAGCTGCCCGTTTGCGGTTATCCCGTTCAAAGCGCTGACGCTGCTCTGCAGCATCAGTCAGTTCACGGAAGCCGTTTGCCAGCTCAACCCCTTTGTAATACACCTCAAAGCGCTCGGCCACGCGGTGATCTTCAGAGCTGATCTCCGCCAGTGACGCCTGGCTTGCCGGGAAGTGATAAATAAAGGTCGGTTTTTCCAGCCCGATATGCGGCTCCACACCCACCATAAACAGCAACTGCAAAATAGTATCGCGATCTTCCTCAGTATCGGCAATATTGCTGACATCCAGTTTGGCCGCAACTTCACGCAGTTTGTCTTTCTCGGCGGTCAGCGGATCGATATCCAGGTAGCGCAGGAAAGCCTGCTGATAGGATAACGATTCTGCACTTTCACACTCTAAGGTTTGCTGTAATAAATCATCAACCTCATTTATCAGACGGTACATATCATAATGAGGACGATACCATTCGAGCATGGTGAACTCCGGATTATGATAGCGTCCGGCTTCCTCGTTACGATAACTGCGGCCCATCTGATAAATAGGGCCGCTGCCCGCTGCCAGTAACCGTTTCATGTGGTATTCCGGGCTGGTCATCAGATAAAGCGTTATTCCCTGTGCGGCTCCGGGGCCGGTAAACTGAGTTTCAAAGGCGCGCAGATGGACATCGGTGACGGTCGCCTGACTCATGGTCGGCGTTTCGACTTCTAATACACCTCTGTCTGCAAAAAAATGTCTGATTTCATTAACAATTTTTGCGCGTTTTAATAGATTGGCTATCGGGGCAGTCGGCTGCCAGCCCGCAATATCACTCATGCCGTAAGAACTCCGAATAAAAATAAAGGGTGCAGTTTACCCGCAACCTCTGATGGTGACAAACAGATATGCAGAACATGCTACGTGTAAAACCGTACTCTGAACAGGCGTATTGTGCGGTGGCGGGGCGCGGCAGCACCCCGGGCAGGTATAATCAGCCGATTAAGGCAGGCGGGACATGTTCCCCCGGATAACTGCCGAGCACCTTCACTGAACGGGCGATTGCCTGTAACGCTTTGAGCGCCTGCTGCATCGGTACTGAGCGCAGATTGGCATGCACATCAATATAAAACATCTCTTCCCACGGCGTGCCGTGAATAGGGCGGGATTCCAGTTTGCTCATTACAATGTCATGCTCTTTCAGGATAATCAGGGCATCGACCAGCGCACCGGCCTGTTGCCCGGTCGCCATCAGCAGCGTGGTTTTCGCCGGTACCTGCTCTGACACATCAATCGGCTGGCGGGCAATGACAATAAAGCGCGTCATATTGGTCTGCTGATTGGCAAGATTCTGTGCGATCGCCTGTAACCCGTACAGTGCGCCGCCGGCCTCGCTGCCGAGAGCTGCAACATCTGTCCGGTTGAGGGAGGCAACTTTTTCCATCGCCGCCGCGGTACTTTCGCAGTATTCAATTTTGCGATCCGGGAATTGGCTGAGATACTGGCTGCACTGCTCAAACGGCTGCGGATGGCTGTAAAGGGTGGTGATCCCGGCAATATCCGCGCCCGGAATGGTCAGCAGACAGTGATTCACCGGCAGGCGCAACTCGCCGACAATGGAAAGCGGGGTGGTCTGCAGTAAATCATAGACATCATTGATGGCGCCGGAACTGGTATTTTCCAGCGGCAGCATCCCGTAATCGGCCTGACCGTTTTCAACCAGCTCAAAAATATCGCGGAATTTACTGCAGCTGAACTCGGTCATATGATCGAAATGACGGGCGGAATACTGGCGGGCGGCCACATGTGAATAAGACCCTCTCGGGCCGAGGAAGGCTATCCGTGCACTGTTATCCGGTGTCTGGTTCAGGTGTTTTTGCAGAATCGCCTGCTGGGTCAGGACGGAATCTTCAATAATCAGCTGGAACAGGCGGGTGATATAAAATCCGTCCAGTCCGTGCGGCTTGCCTTTGTTTATCAGCACATCCAGCAGTTCACGCTCGCGGTTCTTATCGCGGATGGGGCGGTTATCCTGTAATTTTGTCTGTGCGACAGCCACGGCGAGCTGCCGCCGCTTTGCCAGCAGATCCAGCAATTGTGCATCCAGCTGGCTGATTTGTTCCCGTATAGCTAAAAGATCGTTCATATGTTGTCCTCAGACCCTGTTTCCCGGCGATAAAAAAAGCCTCCGCAGCGGGAGGCTTTTCTGTGCGTCTTCGTTTTCTTTCTCACACGACAAAAAGCCTCATTAACAGAAGCGAAAAAAGAAAAAGAAGAAGCGGATACGGGGATACATGGTCAGTGCGTTGTCCGTTGTGTCATCAGATGATAGTTAATAGACCTGATGCAACCCGTTGTGTCAACCAAAAAAAACGCGCCCGGAGGGCGCGCAGAGACAAAACTCAATTTATTATATTTTTTATTCTGCGGATTCTTCATCAGACACAAGGTTGGCTTCTTTAACACTGTTATCCGCGCGGCGCGCTTCACCTTTGTGCTGTGCTTTATTCAGCTGCCGTTCCAGTTTCGCCAGTAATTCATTGATGGCGGCGTACATATCAGCGTGTTTGGCGCTGGCAACTAAATTTCCATTCGGTGTGCTGATGGTGGCATCAACCACAAATCCCTGCGGATCTTTCGCGAGGATAATGTGCGGGTTAATTAAAGGAACCTGCCACTTACTCAGCTTATCGAGACGGTTTTCAACATGCTCCCGGATTGCCGGGGTGATCTCCATTTGCTTACTGGTGATATTCACATTCATAGTGACCTCTCTTTGTTACATCCGTCTTGTTGATACTCAGAATACGTTGATGGCGGCAAGAAAAAATTGATCGCCGTCACTAATATTTTTTAGTTTTTTCAAAAGGTTATAATTTTGTGACTCAGGCTGAGAATACAGATGATACAACTTGCGGGAAGGGACTGAATCGTGCATTATCGATAAGTTGGCTGACCGCATAT
The DNA here is from genome assembly GCF_022819185.1 of Morganella sp. HSTU-ASny43. Lineage (NCBI taxonomy): Bacteria > Pseudomonadati > Pseudomonadota > Gammaproteobacteria > Enterobacterales > Morganellaceae > Morganella > Morganella sp. HSTU-ASny43. Next base: position 5,596 of record NZ_WSPG01000018.1, on the reverse strand, counting down.
TCTCAGAGACGAGAAGGCTGTCGGCCATTTTTTATGTAGTAACATAATGATAAGACAATAAAAAAGCCATCCGGAGATGGCCTTTTCAATCAGATGAGTAAAACGGAACTCAGTCGCGCGGGTTGGCGGCAATCAGCTGTGCCACTTTTCCGGCTTCCGCCGTTAATCCCAGTTCATTATAGGCATTTTCCATCAGCGGCAGCGCCTGACGTGTCGCCAGTGTGTCCGGATAATCACGCAGCATTAATTCAACACGATTAATCACCGCGACATATGCCCCGCGTTTCGTGTAGAATTTCGCAACGGCCAGTTCAAAGGCCGCAAGGCGATCTTTGAGGAATACCAGACGTTTTGCGGAGTCTGTTGCATAGATACTGGTCGGATAATAACGCAGTAACTGGCTGAAATCCTGGAACGCCACACGCGCGTTTTGCGGGTCACGGTCTGCACGATCGATACCAAAGAAACTCTGCAGCATGTTATCATCGAGCGCCTGAGCGGTCAGACCGCGCATGTACAGGACGTAATCGATGTTCGGATGTGTCGGGTTCAGACGCATGAAACGGTCGATTGAGGCCAGTGCCATCTGTAAATCACCTGCTTTATAGTAGGCGTAAATCAGATCCAGCTGAACCTGCTGCGAATACGGGCCGAAAGGAAAACGGTTATCGAGGGTCTCAAGCTGCGTGATGGCCCCTTTATAGTTACCGTCCTGTAATTTTTCCTGGCCGACAGTATACAGCTCTGACGGTGAGGCATCCGGGAGAATTTCCTTGTTTCCGGAACAGCCGGACAACATGAGGCTTAGCGTGGCGGCGGCCACGAGATATTTCATACGTATCATCACGTGTTGATTATCCTCTGAATATTTTTTAGGGAGCACTCCGTACAGCTCCCGCTGGCGATCACGATACAATACCACATAGTTTAAATGAAACGGTGTTACCGTTCAAAATATAACTTTCTGAAACAGAGACAAACATGGCTCAAGAAATACAACTTACCGCAACTATTAATGAATCACAGCTCGGTCAGCGTTTAGATCAGGCTTTGGCGGAATTGTTCCCTGATTATTCACGATCACGTATAAAAGAGTGGATCTTAGATGACAGGGTTCAGGTTAACGGCCGTCTTGTCAACAAACCAAAAGAAAAAATGCTGGGCGGGGAACAGATCAGTATTGATGCACTGATTGATGAGGACATGCGTTTTGAACCGCAAAACCTGCCGCTCAATATCGTTTATGAAGATGATGATATCCTGGTGATTAATAAACCGCGTGATTTTGTGGTGCACCCGGGAGCAGGTAATCCGGACGGTACTGTCCTGAACGCGCTGCTGTATCATTATCCTGATATTGCCGATGTGCCGCGTGCGGGTATCGTTCACCGCCTGGATAAAGATACCACCGGGCTGATGGTGGTGGCGAAAACTGTACCTGCCCAGACACGGCTGGTGGAATCACTGCAACTGCGCGAAATCACCCGTGAATATGAAGCGGTGGCCAATGGCCGTATGACAGCGGGCGGCAAAGTGGAAGAACCGATTTCCCGCCACCCGACCAAACGTACTCATATGGCCGTTAACCCGATGGGTAAACCGGCGGTGACACATTACCGTGTGATGGAGCATTTCCGTGCTCACACCCGTCTGCGTCTGCGTCTGGAAACCGGCCGTACTCACCAGATCCGTGTGCATATGGCACATATCAATCATCCGTTGGTGGGTGATCAGCTCTACGGCGGTCGTCCGCGCCCGCTGAAAGGGGCAAGTGATGAATTCCGCGATGCACTGCGTGAATTTGACCGCCAGGCTCTGCATGCCACCATGCTGCGTCTTTACCATCCGATCACCGGGATTCAGATGGAGTGGCACGCGCCGATTCCGGATGATATGGTGAAACTGATTGAAGTTCTCAAAGCTGATGCACAAGAGCATCAGGATGATATGGACTGGTAAGGAGTCACCATGACCGCACTGATTACCCCGCAATGGCCGCTGCCCGCAGGTGTGAGAGCCTGCAGTTCATTACGTACAGGCGGTGTCAGTCAGCCGCCGTTTGACAGCCTCAATCTGGGGCTGCATACCGGTGATTCCCCGGAGGATGTCGCCCGTAACCGGGCGATTCTGGCAGAGGCGGCCGGGTTTCCGGACACGCCGCTGTGGCTGAATCAGGTACACGGAACGGATGTTGCCATTCTGGATGACAACACACCGCGCGGCCCGCAGGCCGATGCGGTGTATACCCGCACCCCGGGGAAGGTCTGTGCGATCATGACGGCGGATTGCCTGCCGGTACTGTTCTGTTCCCGTGACGGGCGCGAAGTGGCCGGTGCTCACGCCGGCTGGCGCAGTTTATGTGGTGGCGTGCTGGAAAATACGGTCTCCTGCTTTACGGCTGCGCCGTCAGACATTATTGCCTGGCTGGGGCCGGCCATCGGCCCGCAGAAATTTGAGGTCGGCGCTGAAGTGCGGGAGGCGTTTATGGCGCACGCGGCAGAAGCAGCTTCAGCATTTATTCCGCATGGTGATAAATATCTGGCGGATATTTATCAGCTGGCCCGTCAGCGGCTGGCAGCAGCCGGTGTGACCGCTGTTTCCGGCGGCACCGAATGCACCGTGACAGATTCTGCCCGCTTCTTTTCTTACCGCCGTGATGCCCGTACCGGACGGATGGCGTCATTTATCTGGATCACCCCGCCGCAAAAGTCATAACCTTCAGGATTACGCATAATATTTAATATTTTTTCAAAATCTGGCTTGAATATTTGACAAAAGTCCTCATTTAGTACTTAGCTAAAATTCAAAGCCATTTTTTGGAGGTGTTATGCGTTTGGATCGTTTCACGAATAAATTCCAGCAAGCGCTCGCCGACGCCCAGTCTCTTGCAGTCGGGCACAGCAATCAGTTTATTGAACCCGTGCATTTACTGTCAGCATTTCTGCATCAGGAAGGCGGGTCGGTGCGTCCGTTACTGGCATCAGCCGGGGCGGATATTGCGCAGCTTAATCAGAAGATTGATGACACCATCAGTCGTTTACCGCAGGTGGAAGGTTCCGCCGGGGATGTGCAACCCTCTCAGGATTTAATCCGTCACCTGAATATATGTGACCAGATTGCACAAAAACAAAATGATGCTTACATCGCATCCGAAATTTTTGTTCTGGCTGTATTAGAGAGCAACAGCTCATTAGCAGATGTATTAAAAGCAGCCGGAATTAATAAACAAACACTTAAGAAGGCTATAGACATTATGCGTGGTGGTGAGAATGTGAATGACCAGGGCGCGGAAGATCAACGCCAGGCCCTGAAGAAATATACGATTGATTTAACTGAGCGCGCCGAATCCGGCAAACTCGACCCGGTTATCGGCCGTGATGAAGAGATCCGCCGGACTATCCAGGTCTTACAGCGCAGAACCAAAAACAACCCGGTACTGATCGGGGAGCCCGGGGTGGGTAAAACCGCCATCGTGGAAGGACTGGCGCAGCGTATCGTCAACGGCGAAGTCCCGGAAGGACTGAAAAATAAACGCGTGCTGTCTCTGGATCTCGGTGCGCTGCTGGCTGGTGCCAAATACCGCGGTGATTTCGAGGAGCGTCTGAAAGCCGTTCTGAATGAATTATCCAAAGAAGAAGGCAGTGTCATCCTCTTTATTGATGAGCTGCATACCATGGTCGGCGCAGGTAAAGCGGATGGCGCAATGGACGCCGGGAACATGCTGAAACCGGCACTGGCCCGTGGTGAACTGCACTGTGTGGGCGCAACCACACTGGATGAATACCGCCAGTATATAGAGAAAGATGCGGCATTAGAGCGCCGTTTCCAGAAAGTCTATGTGGCAGAGCCGACAGTGGAAGACACCATTGCGATTCTGCGTGGTCTGAAAGAGCGGTATGAACTGCATCACCATGTGCAGATAACCGACCCGGCGATTGTCGCGGCGGCAACGTTATCTCACCGCTATATCACGGATCGTATGTTACCGGATAAAGCGATTGACCTGATTGATGAAGCAGGTGCAAGTCTGCGTATGCAGATGGATTCCAAACCGGAATCCCTCGACAGACTGGATCGCCGTATCATTCAGTTAAAACTGGAACAGCAGGCACTGAAAAAAGAGTCTGATGATGCCAGTAAAAAACGGCTTGATATGCTGGAGCAGGAACTGACCGAGAAAGAGCGCGAGTATGCGTCTCTGGAAGAAGAGTGGAAAGCGGAGAAAGCAACGCTGTCCGGTACCCAGCACATCAAAGCAGAACTGGAGCAGGCAAAAACGGCACTGGAGCAGGCACGCCGTACCGGTGATCTGACCAAAATGTCAGAATTACAGTACGGTAAAATTCCGGAGCTGGAAAAACAGCTGGCAGCAGCCAATGCGGCAGAAGATAAAGAGATGAAACTGCTGCGTAATAAAGTCACTGATGTGGAAATCGCTGAGATCCTGGCGCGCTGGACCGGTATTCCGGTATCCCGCATGCTGGAAGGCGAGCGTGAAAAACTGCTGCGCATGGAGCAGGTGATGCACAGCCGTGTGATCGGCCAAGATGAAGCAGTTGACGCGGTAGCCAATGCTATCCGCCGCAGCCGTGCCGGGTTATCGGATCCGAACCGTCCGATTGGTTCGTTCCTGTTCCTCGGACCGACCGGGGTGGGTAAAACCGAGCTGTGTAAAGCGCTGGCTGATTTCCTGTTCGACAGCGATGACGCGATGGTGCGTATCGATATGTCCGAGTTTATGGAAAAACACTCTGTGGCACGGCTTATCGGGGCACCTCCGGGATATGTCGGGTATGAAGAGGGCGGTTATCTGACCGAAGCGGTCCGCCGTCGTCCTTATTCCGTCATTCTGCTGGATGAAGTGGAAAAAGCGCATCCGGATGTCTTCAACATCTTATTACAGGTGCTGGATGACGGACGGCTGACTGACGGGCAGGGGCGCACTGTGGACTTCCGTAACACGGTCGTGATTATGACCTCTAACCTGGGGTCTGACCGGATTCAGGAACACTTTGGTGAACTGAATTACGATGCAATGAAAGGCGCGGTCATGGAAGTGGTTTCTCATCACTTCAGACCGGAATTCATCAACCGTATTGATGAAGTGGTGGTATTCCATCCGCTGGCGAAAGAGCAGATCCACGCGATTGCGAAAATTCAGCTCAAACGCCTGTACAAACGTCTGGAAGAGCACGGCTATCAGGTCACGATTACTGATAGTGCGCTGGATAAACTGGCAGAAGCCGGATTCGACCCGGTATTCGGGGCACGTCCGCTGAAACGGGCTATTCAGCAGGAGATCGAAAACCCGATGGCGCAGGCGATGCTGTCCGGCAAACTGATTCCGGGCAAAATGATCACTCTGGATTTAACCGATGGTGTGATCACCGCGAAACAGTAATAACAGAAGAAAGCAAAACAGAGGGGTGCGAAAGCGCCCCTTTTTTGTGCATAATGCACAGGAAATCAGCGATACCTTATGTGTTTGCCCGGTTTTTGAGCAAACAGAAAAAAAGTTGAAATAAACACTTGCGTGATCTCAGCGAGTGTCTATAATGCGCCCTCACTGACACGGAGCAACACGCTGAGAAGCGCG
>NZ_WSPG01000017.1:0-78228 GCF_022819185.1 Morganella sp. HSTU-ASny43 | reverse complement strand
ATACCACCAATACCACCAATACCACCAATACCACCAATACCACCAATACCACCAATACCACCAATACCACCAATACCACCAATACCACCAATACCACCAATACCACCAATACCACCAATACCCCTTCTCCGCTTGACGAACCACTCGTGGACATGAAATTCATCACCATATTAACCGGATTAACGGACAAGTGGTTTTACAAGCTGATTCAGGAAGGCCAGTTCCCGAAACCGATAAAATTCGGACGCAGTTCCCGTTGGCAGAAAAGTGAAGTAGAAGCCTGGCTACAGGCCCGTATTGCAGAGTCCCGTGAGTAATCATGAAGCTGAGTCACCTTGCTTCCGGCATTTTGTAATGATCGGCAGAATCGACCGTGAACAACTGTTTTCCATCAGAGACCAGAATTATATAGGCATAATTGGGTGTTGTTTTCATTCGTAATGCGAAGGTCGTAGGTTCGATTCCTATTATCGGCACCATAAAAATCAATATGTTACAGTTTCTCATCCGTATGTAATCCTACTGTTTTCTCCCCCGCGTACTTACTGGCGTACTTATTTAACATGACATAGCTGAGAGCCATGTGCTCGCTCTCAAACAGATTCTGGCCTTACAGACGCTTTTTCATCTCGAGGGCTGGGTGAGGTTCAGTTGCTGTTTTAAGCACAACAGATAAATGTGTTACGTCAGATCGACTGGACGGGGGCGTCGCTCCTGAGAAAATAACTATTCATCTGAGAGAAACCAAAACAGAGGTAGAACGCTACGTATAGCTATCTGATCAGGCAATCGACTTTCTCAAAGTTCTACGCCTAACCTCTGACAAATATCTATTCCCTTCGCAAGCCACAAAGAAGCCAATTCAGTAGAAGTATTTAACTGAAAACTCATGGCGTCTACGTGAAAACGGTCAAATGCTTGATATACCTCATTGGACGCCACACGATCTGCGTCGTACAGTACGAACTGGGCTATCTCGTTTGCAGTGTCCAAATGAGGTAGCAGAGGCCGTATTGGGGCATACACGTGGCGGCGTTGAAGGGATTTATAATTTGTATAAGTATGATGCGGAGTGCCGGAAATGGCTGCAGGTATGGGCGGATTACTTGGATAGCCTGATAAAATAACAAATACAGATGTATTATTAATTTATGTTGCTGTAATAGAAGGGATTATTCATGCTTAGCGATTTCAATACCGAACAGCAAACTCTAATTGAGAAATTATCATTAGTTGATGATCTAGAAACTTGGGCAACTTATACCAGACATCTTGAAAAAGAAGTCAAGAAAAGCATCTATGAGTATGCCAGACGTTTGTGGATAAAACGTAAAATACTTGATGGTAGTTTGCTTTTACATCCTAATGTTCGAATTGATTTAATTGAGAGGGAGTATAGGCCATTATCTATTCACAAGAAAATGATCTGGGCTAGTGTATTAGTCTCTTATAAGGGTGAAGATAGTAGGGAGTATTTTAAAAGAATAAAGGGGAAGATAATTAGAAAGTATGGTCTCAAATGGTGGAAAGATGTTGATAGTAGAATAAAACCAGCTTATGCAGCGCAGCAACGTATTTTAAAGCGTGTTGGTGCTCTTGGTCCGGGAGTAAAATACTTTGCCTCACAAAGTTCGTTTGTAGGCAGCATGTTAAATGATGAACTTGATGCAGCATTAAGAATGATTCCAGAGGATTAAGAGAAAACGCAATGAAGTTACCTTTTATACGTTGAACCGTGATTTTATTGCTAATGTTGATATTTAATGATTATGATTTTAAATCTTATTTTTATACTCATGTTTGTACTCACTTTAGTTGATGCTGTTAACTTAGGCTAGTTATCACAGCAACAGTCAATTCTTGTTCACTAAGATTGTGTGGAACTGACCTGCTCCCAGTTGATTAATATACCGTGATGTTAGTAATGTCTTTATCAGCAACGTGATGGCATCCCTAAGAAGAAACGTTTTTCCTACGAATAGATCATCAGTATTCTCCGCGAAGCCGTAAAGCGGGGTGTGAACAGGCTTTAGCACACTGAGAGGCGCACTTTTAGAACGCGGAGGGTCAGTTAACAGAAAAAATCCAGCCAACGCGAACTTACCATCATTGTTCCTTTTTCGTGGCATGTCAGAAGTTTCCCCACTATAGGGGGGCGGTGAGAATAATGAGACATTTATTCATCTATTCTCGGGGTATTCCGTTCCTGCGGCATAAATAAATGCCGCAGGAGGTAAACGGGAATCAGCGCCGGAGTCATTGCCTGAAGACTTCCCGATAGTTTCCCGCACTTTTCAGCGGCAGGAAGGATATCAGGGAGTGGTGTAAGTATCCCGGAAAAAAGTCCCATTCACTTTCAGAGATCTTCATCCATACTGATATGTATTCTGAGGAGATCGCTATGCGCAAAGCCCGATTTACTGAACATCAGATTATCGCCGTTCTGAAATCCGTCGAAGCCGGACGGACAGTCAAAGATGTCTGCCGTGAAGCCGGTATATCCGAAGCCAGCTACTATAACTGGAAAGCCAAATACGGCGGAATGGAAGCGTCTGATATTAAAAAATTAAAAGATCTTGAGGAAGAAAACCGGCGTTTAAAACAGATGTTTGCTGACCTGAGTCTTGAGTGCCGGGCTCTGAAGGATGTTATCGAAAAAAAGCTTTAAAAACAGCGGTAAAGCGGGAGCTTGTCAGCTATCTTATCGAACAGTATTCGATGAGCATCCGTCACGCCTGCCGGGCCTTATCGCTGAGCAGAACGGTGTATTTTTACAAACCGGATACCCGGCGGGATGAACCGGTGATACAGGCGCTGACAGAGGCGGCAGAACGTTATCCCCGTTACGGGTTTAAAAAGCTGTTTCAGATCCTGCGCAGGCAGGGTAACGGGTGGAATCATAAGCGCGTTCACCGGATCTATTGTCTGCTGAAGCTGAACTTTCGCCGTAAAGGCAAACAACGTCTGCCTGTGCGTAATCCGGTACCACTGGCAACGCCGGAAGCACTGAATCAGAGCTGGTCGGTTGATTTTATGCATGATGCGCTGATCTGTGGCAGGCGTTTCCGGACGTTCAATATCGTGGATGATTTTAATCGTGAAGCCCTGGCGATAGAAATTGATCTGAATATCCCGGCCCAACGTGTTGTCCGGGTATTGGACAGAATAGTTGCAACACGCGGATACCCGGTGAAAATGCGGATGGATAATGGTCCGGAGCTTATATCACTGACACTCGCACACTGGGCGGAAGAGCATGGCGTGATACTGGAGTTTATTAAACCGAGTAAACCGACTCAGAATGCCTTTATCGAACGTTTTAACCGGACATACCGGACCGAAATACTGGATTTTTATCTGTTCCGGACACTGAATGAAGTACGGGAGATCACGGAACACTGGCTGAGGGAATATAACCGGGAGCGTCCGTATGAATCCCTGAATAATCTGACACCGGAAGAATACCGGTTATTAGCTGAAAATAACGAAATCTCAAAAAGTGTGTGGAACTGAAACGGGTGTACTTACACATATGAAATCATCTATGATGAACAAGCCAAAATACAGTGGCCCTATGCCGTAAGAATTATAAGAAATTGACTGAGAGATTTCTTCAGTTAACCAGAAAGAACGAGTTGTTTATGAAAATCAGCAGGGAGGTTCAAATTTTAATTTAGAAGTTTGTTTTGCTTTTCCCTGCTCACTTTTTCGTTAGTATTTTCTCATAGTTTTCTCTGAAGATAATGAATGATTATGCCGCAATATTCAGGTAATTTCCCATGCTGATTTCTTTGATTGTATTTATCTATCAGCCTTTGAATTTCTGATCTTTTCCTCTCACCTATTTTTTGGTGAAGTTCTCTTTGAATCATGATGAGTGCAGTTAGTCTATTTGACTTTAATCTATGCTTATTTAAATTAAGGACTTGATTAATTTGAACATTAAATTCATCATCGATAGATGTTATTTGACCTTGGTGGTCATAATTTATGACTTCATTTATTCTATGATTTGCATTAGCCGGAGAAAGTTTTAGTGCATTGCCCCCTTTGCGTGTATCACAGGTCTGCTCTTTAGGAGGGGAGCCCTCATGACCTTTACAGCATGCTAATAAATTACTGTACTCTAATTGCATTTCTTGATTCGAATGCTGGCAAGCCCAATGCTCTATTTTCATTGAGTTAAGGTCTATTCTTTCCATACAATATGCACACAAATAACCTTGTTCAAGAAGTAAACTTTGCCGGATTTTATCCTTTACTTCGGTGAAATTCGGACCGTCGTAAATAGCATCTTTTAATCTCTTATATAATGTTAGTTCGTTAGGTTCTCTTTTTTTTATTATTTGCCTCATTCTTTATCCCACTCATAAAGTTCAATCTCCATTTTTGCTCTTACAAGTTCAGGTATATCTCCATTTAAATCATCTTCTAATCTAGAAATAAGGTCTGTTGCAATCTCAATTTCGCCATCATTGATAAATTTAAAGATTTCATGAAGTCTATATTCAACTTCGCTGCTTCTTATGATTTGCTTATCATTATCGCTCATTAGTTCATTTAATATTTCATTAGTTGTAAGTCCATAAGATTGATTAGGCTTATACCCATATACACAATCGTTTTCATTTCTGTCCAAAATAATGATTTGATCATGCCTAACTTCACTAATGATTTGCGGGGAGTGAGTCGATACAATAAATTGACAGTTTGGGAAAATAAGCTCTAAATGTCTAACAATGTTCCTCTGCCATTGAGGATGTAGATGCAAATCTAATTCATCAATAATGATTATTCCTGGCGAGGAGAGCGGGTCTTTAAGATGTGGATTTAATAGAATCATCCTTCTTGTAATGTCTAGCAATAAGGCAATTAAGCTTTTTTCCCCTTGTGAAAGTTGAAGTATGTTTAAGGTTTTATTGTTTTTTTTAATTGTTAATCTGACAGTCGGTTCAATTTCAATAGATAAATCCGAGTAACCATCCATGAATAGACTAATTGTCTGGTTTAAGATGTTTTTGATTTTATTTATTTCCCAAGAAACATTATCAGATTCACTTTTTGGTTTTTTTTGTTTGAGCGACTCTAACAGCTTTCTTGCATTTAGATCGCTGGGAGCTAAAATAGCTAATTTATTAATAAGGTCATCATCTGCTGAAAAATTGTCTGAGGAGACGGCTCTGTGTTTCTCAATATCATCTAACCTTTTAAACCATTTCAAAAAAGATTTGATATCGGCTTTTCCTGAAAAGGCATTGGTATATGCTTCATAGCGATTGTTCATTTGTATTGAATTAACATCATCAATCATATTCAAATCTTTTGTGCTTATATCAATAGTTCTCGATACACCATAATATGCGAAGATTGGTAATGTAAAAGATAATCTATTTTCGCCAGCAAACTTATAAAGTGCTCCTAGCTTTGTTACTTCATTTAAATAACTTTTTTTATTAACCGAACTACCAATATGTAACTCGCAAAGTTCAAAATCGATAGTGGTATATCGATTAATCTTAAATTTAGTTATAATAGAAGAGTAGCCTTTCTCAGAGTCATCTCTAATATCTAGCCTTTCAATCTCTTTTCCTTTTCCACCCTTATACATAATCCTATTAACTAACCAACTCAATGAATATGATAAACCGTCTAATATGGATGATTTACCTACTCCATTTTCACCAGCTAATACAATTAAGTTTTTATCAGAAAAATTTAATGTTAAATCATCTAACGCTCTAAAGTCAGATAAACTCAGCTCCTCCATATAAACAAAATGGCTTTTAACATGATCTGCTGCCAAATTTATATAAAATTGGGCCTTATCATAGTTTTGCTCTACATATTTACCATCAAGGTAATATTCATATAGTTGGTACGCAGCTTCCCATGAGTTTTTCTGAGCTTTATGCTCCAGTTTGTTTATCGTACTATTAATTCGCTTGCTCATCGCTACCTCTGAATTTGATAAGGTTTTCGATAACTTGATTCGAGTATTTTGAAATCATTCTGGATTTGAATTTTGGCTCTATATCAGTAGCAAATGATAGCAGGCCTTGTAAATATCGAATATGTTCAATATCTAATTGACCTAAAATAAACTTGTGGATTAATGAGGAAATCAATCTTTTTCTTTCTCTTCCGATTGATATTTCACCATCGTTATTAATAGTCACCCCAGTAACATGCCTATTATGTGCTTTAGATGAAAATATAGTTTTGAAATCATTGATAGTTATTTGATTGGAAAATATTATTCCAAGTTGTTTTTTGACTAGTGTAGGTATGTGAAATAACACGTTTTTATCAGGTGTTGAAAACGTTAAATCATCAGCATATCTGGAATAAGTTATGTTTTTCGTAATACAGTATTCATCTATGGCTTCATCAAAAAAGTACATTATTGTATTTGAAATGAAGGGGGAGCTTGGTGCGCCAACACTGAGAACAAGTTTGCCATCATTCTTTTTTGTTTTATTCCAGAAAAAAGTCTTAATCAGAAGATTTTTCTCAGCGGTGCTAAGAATTATATCATTCTGCATACAATAATTAATGAATAATTCTGGTGTAATACTATTAAAGAAGTCACTGAAATCAAGTTTCAAAAGATATTCGTTTTCTCTATGTAAAACTGCATTATCTTTTATTCCTAAACCTTTCCTGTAGGCCATTGCTTTATGATGTATCTTTAAATGTGGTTCTAACACAGATACTAATGCACGTTGTATTATCTTTAGTTTTTTTGCAGGGTGGGCAATAACCCGCTGGCCAGATGTTCTTTTAGGAATGGTGTAAACTTTGTATTTCATGGGCCCATTCGATATATAACGTTCAACAGTATTCCTTGAACGGCCTAGTTTATCTGTAAGTTTTGCATATAAATTCAGCTTCATTACCGTTCCTTCTACTAGGCTATCTCCAGGTAGCATAGAAAAGACAGACTGGCATGTAGTGCCAGTCTGTCAGTGCCCTTTACTTAAGGATGCGGTGGGGATAATCCTCCGCCGCGAGATGCAAGGCATGGAGCGGCGGAGGATTATTCCTACCGCAACCTCATAAACCTTCCAATAACTTAGTGTCTGGCTAAGCGCCCGACAAGACGATGTTCGTCTATACGCTAAAGGACAAGGTCATACTATCTTAAAAAGGAAAATTTATCTATGATTTTGAGTGCTTTCCAAAGGATTTTCATCGAACGACTCTTTACGCGAGAATGAAGGGGGAGGCTAATCGATCGTGATATCCTGTCTTTATCTCAACACTTATTTGTAGAATTGCTCTTGGAAATTTTATCTAACTTTTAATATTGAGAATGACAATTACGCATCTTATATTTCAATTATGAATCCCTATCAACTTAAAAGGACTAAACCCAATAGAACTATATATCATAAATTTATTGGGTATGAAGTCCATATTTTTGTTATTGATCAATTCCCATTAATAGGCTTGAAGCATAGTCTAGAACTGATTCCTTCGTGAATGGTACATTGCTAAGTAATGAACGCTCTTTCTTAGACTCTCCTATGCAAATACATTTAGCTTTGTCATTAAAGAATGTTTTATTAATTTTTTTGATATTATACAGTTCATTATCTAATTTTGAATCATCATCACTGTACTCAGCAATGGATATAAAACTCTGATTACAATACCTCATTTCATTTGATAAAAATTGCAAAATTGTCAGTCTGCTTTCTTCATCAATGTCTTCTTTGAAAATTGCATCTATCATAAAAGGAAATACATGTGTCTGTCCTAATTGTACGACTAATTTGTAAAATGAAATATTATAAGACATGATTATTTTGTGCAGTTCAACTCCTGTATAAGGGAATGAATTGATAGAGTAAAGATTTGAGTATTTATCCTCTTTAGGAAGTTTGATCTGTAATGCAGAAGCTTTCTGTGAGAAAATATGGTGAAACACTTTTTCTATCTTTCTTCTTTCTATTTCAATATGCTCTTCATCGCCGAGATCAGATAATTCTTTCATTAAATTCTGCGATTTTTTTTCTAAAGTTTGCTTCTCGCTTGAAAGATGTTCTGCCAAACGTTGAATGGAATGTATATTCAGCCATGAATCGAATGTCATTCCTTCTATTTTGAATTTCTCGAGATAAGAATTATAAATTTTTATTTTGTCACGAAGTACTGCTATATTACTTATACTTGAATTCATTAATGACTGAGTTTTCTTTATAGCCTCTTTAACAGCTGAGTTCTCTTTTTCAATATCATTAACATCCTGTGCATAATTATAGAAATGGCGTATAGAGCCAGGCAATATTTGATTGCATGTAGGACAATTGTCTATGCTAGGTCTCTGTTTCTTGAGATTTTTTCTTGTTTGAAATAAGACCTTTTGCCTATTCTCAAGTAACAGTTGTTTACTGCATAGTCTATTGTATTCATCTTCTTTTTCAGATAATAAAGCATTGGTATTCTTATACATCTCAATGAATTCTAATGCTTCAGCCATAAAACGTTTATTGATCTCTATACTTAATTTAATTTCTGGTCGGTTATCTTTATACCTTTCTATTTGTTTTAATTCAGAATCTATCTGTTGTTTTTCACTTTGTAACTTATATTTATTTAATCTTACAGTTCCTTTCTCTATCCCACAATAATAATCTAAATAATCATTCTTAAAATCCTTGTAGAATCGATAATCACCTATGGATTCTCTAATATAAACCCATCCAACATCTTGAGAAATGTAAAATGGTAGGAATGCAGCCTCTAGAGGTGCTGATACTAACTCTGTTTTGTTCTGAAGTAATAGATCGAAGTGGAATATTTTGTTAAAAAAATTCTTGTACCGCCCATATTCATATGATGAGTTTCCATTTATTCCATGAAATCTTTCAGTTTTGTTTTCCCCAAATTTTACTGCAATGGTATCCCCATTCCTAGCAAAAGAAATAGATGTTGATACATCATCGTCAATAGTTAAACCTTCAAGCAAAAAAATCGTGGAGGAATCATTAATTTCTTTTAAATAATCTCGGCCATAGTTAATGCCCATTGCATATATAATAGATTGGATCAGAGTGCTCTTACCTGAAGTATTTTTTCCATGGATAATGTTAAGTCCATTTCCAAACTCAGTATAAAAATGTTTGTCTTGCGTTGCTGAATAAATTAGCAGCGATGTTAATTGAAGTTTAATCATTTATATTTCTCGTTTCTACGTATGCAGCGATCACCGCAAATGCGATCATATGCTTCTCTAATTTTGATGACTTTTTGACTAAAAAATACTCATAGATGCTTTGAATACACTCTTCATGTGAGTATGATATAGCGTCAAATTTAGTCGTAGATTCTACAAAATTATAGATATTTTTATATTCTACTTGTTGAATATCTTTGAAATAGTCAAAGCAATTATCTAACAATTCCTTCGCATTTTTTCTTAGTGATACGCTGATTCTTAGACCTTTAGATAATGAATTGGCATTATTTCGCCAAAAATCAAAAGCTTTGCTATTTGCGATCAACATATTGAAAGTACCATCAATTTCTTTCTTTTCTAATCGCTTTGATGGATCAGATAGGCGCACATTTCCTGCATTATTATATGTGGTTTCTTTTTCAAGTAATAGTTGAAGAAGGGTATCAACGACTGCTACGTGATCATTTACTTGTGTGTGGAGAACTCTTCGAGCGCTTCCTACTAGTTGATCCTTGATGCTTGAAATTCGTGCCGGCAGGTCTAAATACTTAAAGGTTATATTATCCAATTCATTAATATATAGCTGTACATCTTTTTCAAATTTAGAACACAAATTGTTTTGTATTTGTAAAGCTAGATCACAATATTTTTTTGAAGTATTCGAAGCATATACTTTTACTTTTAATGCTCCTTTGCCACGGTTACCACAGGTTAAGTTGATGCTTCGATTTGTTATAAAGTGCAGATTATGAATATAATTTCCAACTTTTGGAATTGGATCATTTATTAAATTATTACCAACAATGGTAAGTTTTCTAACTATATCAGCAAGTTCTTTATCTGTTGACCAATCTTCGGCCCCTTTTTTTGCTTGATAGGCTTCAACTTCAATTAAATGACCACTGGGATCGCAAAATGCAAAAAGAAAATCATCATAGTGTTCAATAAAAAGAAAATAATCTCTATCTTTTAAAGATTCATGATTTTCTAAAAGAAGATGGATCGCGCAGCATTTCTGAAAGGTGTATCCCGTTGAGCCATCTACACCTGCATTTGCATTTTCTACCACCATTCGAAGATCCCAGCAATTTTTATGATTTCTACAGATATTTTAGCTATTGCTTAAAAATTGTTAGGTGATCAATATCATGATTTAGAAGGAAAATCTATAGTGTTCATTTATCTATCTAAGATTGGTAAGGGCAAGACTTTAATCCTATTTGGTACGCGCAGAACACCATGAAATCACTTAAACCAAACAGATCGCGTTATATCCATCCCTCCATGAAAGGCTTTTGGCTGGTAGTCAGAATCTTAGACTTAAAATCTTCACTTTTGGTCTTGGCAGAGAACGTTCCTGTGAGGGTGTCCACTTCCCCTTATCTGAAACAGTCCTGATTAGAGTTTTCTAGTTGCTTCCGGTAAAGCTCAGGCGGAAGATTATTCAGGCTTTCATGTGTCCGGTTCCGGTTGTAATCCTGCATCCAGAACCAGGCCATTTCTTTCACCTGACTCAGTGATTCAAACAAATATGCATTTAAAAACTCCCGGCGGAATGATCCGTTAAAACGCTCAATAAAACCGTTTTGTTGTGGTTTTCCTCGCTGAATATAATTCAGAGTGACCTCATTTTCTGTGCAAAACTGAACCAGTTTATCCGATATAAATTCAGGTCCGTTGTCCACCCGGATATATTCCGGTAACCCGCGTTCTTCTTTTAACCGGGATAAAATACGAATAATCCGCTCTGCTGGTAATGAAGTATCGATCTCAATTGCCAGGCACTCGCGGGTACTTTCATCGATAATATTCAATGCTCTGAAACGTTTACCGCAGTACAGACTGTCGCTCATAAAATCCATTGCCCGGCCTTCATCAATTCGGGTGGAGGCAATTAACGGCACTTTTATTCGCTCAGGTAGTTTTTTCTTTACCCGCCGTTTCAGGTTTAAGCCCAGTCGGCAATATACCCGGTAAACCCGTTTATGATTAAAGGAGTACTTTTTCTGTCGCATCCGGTGAAAACATTTCCAGAACCCGGCCTGTGGTGATAATTCCAGTTCAGCATAAATCGCTTCAATAACCGGGGTATCCTTAATTTTCCAGTCAGTGTTTGTCCGGTAAAAAGAGGTTCTGGGCAGTGAAACTAACCGGCAGGCGTCTATGACCGATAAACCTGCCTGAGTTAATTCCTGAGCGCAGGTCTTTTTTTCGGTCATCACCAGCCCTTTTTTGCAAAAAGCTCCTTCATAGCATGATTTTCCAGGCTGATTTCCGCAAACAGCTTTTTAAGTCTGGCATTCTCATCCTCAAGCTCTTTAAGCCGTTTAATATCAGCAGCTTCCATGCCACCATATTTCGATTTCCAATTATAATATGTGGCGTTACTTATCCCGTTCTGACGGCAAATTTCGTCGATCTTCATGCCGGAGTCAGCCAGCTTTAAAATACTGACGATCTGCGATTCGGTAAAACGTGCTTTTTTCATCATGACCTCTGCTGTTTTCAGGGCAGAAAATCTAATTATAGTTGTTCCATTTTAGGGGAAGTGGACAGGGGTACTGGTTTGCTGCAACATAATGTTATCAGGCAAAGGCTGCCACATTTATATTGAACCTAAAGTATAGTTGAAAAATAATAAATTATTTTTGAGTGGTATTATAAATATCCCAACAAAAGGTCACATTTATTTCCAGAGATCTTCATTCATATTACTTAGATATCTTATATATTTTTTATAAAAAATTAAAATATACAGGAATAGCCATCTTTACGTTCAGGCGTAAAGATGGCTATTAAATATTACTTAAAATTCACATTAACAACATTATCCAAACTGCTCTCCAACTCATCCATGTAGTCTGCATACCACTGCATCATTTCTCTGCGTCCATCCATATACTGAGCATGATTATACGTGCCACGGATCGCATTCTTATCGATATGTGCAAGCTGAGTCTCAATCCATGCCGAGTTATATCCTTTCTCATGCAAAATGGTACTCATCGTGTGGCGGAAGCCGTGCCCTGTTAGCCGACCTTTATATCCCAACAACTCAATAACCTGATTTACGCTTTCCTTACTGATCGGCTTTCTGTGGTCATTACGACCTATGAAGACAAGCTCATAATGCCCTGATAGTGGTTTGAGTGAGTTAAACAGCTTGATCACCTGTTTTGATAATGGCACAACATGCGGTCGCTTCATCTTCATCACTTCAGCCGGAATTTCCCAAATCCCTTTTTCTAAATCGATATCCTGCCAACGAGCAAAACGGAGTTCTTGTGTCCGTACCGCTGTCAGCAAAATAATTTTAGTCGCCGTTTTGGTGATTATACTGCCTGTATACCCAGCTAAATCCTTCAGAAAATAAGGTAACTCTTCAGCGGTTAAGAATGGAAAATGTTGTTTCTTCGGTGGAGTAAGCGCTGTTGCCAGATCTGGGGCGGGATTATATTCAGCTCTGCCCGTGATAATCGCGTATCGGTAAACCTCTCCGCAGCGCTGACGGACTTTACGCATCTTCTCTAAGGCACCGCGCTTCTCCATCCTACGCAGCGTTTCCAGCAGCTCTAACGGCTTGATTTCCGCTATTGGGCGTTTACCAATATAAGGAAAGATATCCTTTTCAAAGGTATCAATGATTTCGTCTCGATAACGCAGTGACCAGCGATCGGCTTTCGATTTATGCCATTCACGGGCAATGGCTTCAAAAGTATTTCCTGTGCTGAGCTTTTGAATCGCCTTCTCTTCTTTTTTGACTTCTCCCGGATCTCCACCAGCAGCGAGTACCTTTTTTGCTTGGTTTCTCATTTCACGTGCTTCAGCAAGTGTCACGGTAGGAAAAACACCAAAAGCTAATCTTTTTTCTTTACCACCAAAGCGATACTTCATTCTCCAGTAGCGTGAGCCTTTAGCGGTAACTTCAAGGTATAAACCGCCACCATCAAAGAGTTTATATGACTTCTCTTTAGGCTTTGCAGTCTCTACCTGACGGGCGGTTAATGTCATTGGGGGCACCTCATTTTGGGGTTAATTTTTAGTGCCCCCTGATATGCCCCCAAAAACCTATTGATGTAGGTTGACCTTGGTTGACATCAGGAGACTGGTGAGTGTATTAATATTAGGTATTATAAGGGATTACTTGAGCTTTGTGGAGGTATATTGAACTTGATTGGCGGAAGATCACAGGAGTCGAACCTGCCCGGGACCGCTGGCGGCCCCAACCGGATTTGAAGTCCGGCCGCCCCACCGGGGACGATGATCTTCCGTTTTGAGGTTGCACAGTATACGCTTTCCGGCAGGGATTCAAAAGTTCTCTTGCGTTTTTTCCTTTGAGATACATCAGTATCGTGCGATTTTTTACGAGAATGATTTTTAATCAGCATAATAACACTAAAAATCATTGAACTTGCCGGAGTGTGTCCCCATCTTATAGAGAGTTTCGATTTTCATTTTTCATGTGTATGTGCGCTGTGGCGGACGTGCACCAGCAGCCAACAGGATGGTTTATGATGAACCCTTTGCTTATCCCGACTCAGAATCAGTTACCGGCATTTTCTGCCATCAATCCGGAATGTATTGTGCCTGCGGTGAAAGAAACGCTGGATAATTATCGTCAGACGGTAGAGCAGGTGGTGAGTCATTCACCTGATTTTACATGGGAAAATGTGTGTGTACCGCTGGCGGAAGCCGGGGATAAATTATCCCGTGTCTGGTCGCCGGTCAGTCATCTGAACTCTGTCAAAAACAGCCCTGAACTGCGCGAAGCTTATGAACAGTGCCTGCCGCTGCTGTCAGAATTCAGTACCTGGATGGGTCAGCACGAAGGGCTGTATAACGCCTATAAATCACTGAAAAACAGCCCGGCGTTTGCGTCACTGTCTCAGGCTCAGCGCAAGTCAGTAGAAAATTCCCTGCGTGATTTTGAGTTATCCGGCATTGGTCTGCCACCGGAGAAACAGAAGCGCTACGGCGAGATTTCTGCCCGTCTGTCTGAGCTGGGTTCGCTGTTCGGCAATAATGTGCTGGATGCAACCATGGGCTGGAGCAAGCTTATCACCGATGAAAGCATGCTGGCCGGTCTGCCGGAGAGTGCGGTTGCTGCTGCACAGGCACTGGCGGAGTCCAAAGGTGAGAAGGGCTGGCTGTTTACCCTAGATATGCCGAGCTATCTGCCGGTGATGACTTACGCCGATAACCGTGAGCTGCGCAAAGAGATGAGCGAAGCCTACGGCACCCGTGCTTCCGAGCTGGGGCCGAACGGCGGTAAGTGGGATAACAGCAGTGTAATGGCGGAGATTTTAGCGCTGCGACATGAGCTGGCACAGTTACTCGGCTTTAAAAACTACGCGGAAAAATCCCTCGCCACCAAAATGGCGGAAAACCCGCAGCAGGTGCTGGATTTCCTGAATGACCTGGCGGAGCGCGCCCATCATCAGGGCGAGCAGGAAGTGGCTCAGCTGGCCGCCTTTGCCAAAGAACATTACGGCGTTGATAAACTCGAGCCGTGGGATATGGCCTATTTTGCCGATAAGCAAAAACAGCATCTGTTCTCGGTCAGTGATGAGCAGCTGCGTCCGTACTTCCCGGAAGAAAAAGCGATCAGCGGATTGTTTGAAGTGATCCGCCGGATCTACGGGATCACCGCCAAAGAGCGTTTCGGGGTGGAAACCTGGCATCCGGATGTCCGTTTCTTTGATTTATTTGATAAGAACGGTGAATTACGCGGTAGTTTCTATCTGGATCTGTATGCCCGTGAGCACAAACGCGGCGGGGCGTGGATGGATGACTGTATCGGCCGTATGCGCCACAAAGATAATTCCCTGCAAAAACCGGTTGCGTATCTGACCTGTAACTTTAATAAACCGGTCGGCGGCAAACCGGCGCTGTTTACTCATGATGAAGTGCTGACTCTGTTCCATGAGTTCGGACACGGCCTGCATCATATGCTGACACAGATTGATGTGGCGGATGTTTCCGGCATCAATGGTGTGCCGTGGGATGCGGTTGAGCTGCCGAGCCAGTTTATGGAAAACTGGTGCTGGGAGCCGGAGGCGCTGGCCTTTATCTCCGGTCATTATGAAACCGGTGAGCCGCTGCCGCAGTCGCTGCTCGACAATATGCTGGCAGCGAAGAATTATCAGTCTGCGATGTTTATTCTGCGTCAGCTGGAGTTCGGGCTGTTTGATTTCCGTCTGCATGCGGAATATGACCCGGCAACCGGCGCTCAGGTGATGCCGACACTGCTGTCTGTGAAAGAGAAAGTCTCTGTGGTGCCTGCTGCGCCGTGGAACCGCTTTCCGCATGCGTTCAGTCATATCTTTGCCGGTGGTTATGCGGCCGGTTACTACAGTTATCTGTGGGCGGATGTGCTGGCAGCGGATGCATTCTCCCGCTTCAGTGAGGAAGGTATCTTCAATCCGGTCACCGGGCAGTCTTTCCTGGATAATATTCTCAGCCGGGGTGGTTCGGAAGAGCCAATGGTCCTGTTTGAGCGCTTCCGCGGCCGTAAGCCGGAACTGGATGCGATGTTAAAAGGCTACGGAATCAACGGGTAATACGTGAAGATTCGTTTACAGTGTGAACAGGGCGCAGACAGCTGCGCCCTTGATGTACTGGCGGCGCGGTGGGGCCTGGAGCTGCGCAAGTGTGATGAACCGAAACTCGGCGGGATCCGTGTGGATTTTGCCGGGGGAACGATGGCTCACCGGCGCCGTTTCGGCGGCGGACGCGGTGAAGCGGTGGCAAAGGCTGCCGGGATTAAGAAATCCTATCTTCCGTCAGTGGTGGACGCGACAGCCGGTCTCGGGCGTGATGCCTTTGTGCTGGCATCGCTGGGCTGTCATGTGCGGATGATTGAACGCCATCCGGTCGTTGCGGCACTGCTGGATGATGGCTTACAGCGGGCCTACCGGGACAGTGAAATCGGGGGATGGATGCAGGAGAGAATGATCCTTATCCATGCGTCCGGGATTGATGCGCTGGCGGAAATCACACCACCGCCGGATGTGGTCTATCTCGACCCGATGTATCCGCACCGGCAGAAAAGCGCGCTGGTGAAGAAAGAAATGCGGGTGTTTCAGTCGCTGGTGGGTGCGGATGAGGATGCGGATCTTCTGCTGGCACCTGCACTGGCGCTGGCAACCCGTCGTGTGGTGGTGAAACGTCCGGATTACGCGGAGCCGTTAGCCGGGCAGAAAGCCGCTGCGGCGATTGAAACCAAAAATCATCGTTTTGATATCTATCCCTGTGTGAAAGCAGAGGGATAACACTGAATAACATCTGAAAAGGGGACAGGGCAGTTCCCGTTTCGCGAAGGGGCAACAAGTGAGACTTCCGTAACGCTTGTTATACCCCCTTCGACACTGTGACGTTTTTCAGTAACAGCTTACAGACTTACAGCACACCCTGCGCCAGCATGGCATCAGCGACTTTCACGAAGCCGGCGATATTCGCGCCCTGCACATAGTTGGTCTGTTTTTCCTCACTGCCGTACTCAACGCATGCATTGTGGATATCCAGCATGATGTGATGCAGACGCTCATCCACCACTTCACGTTTCCAGCCGAGACGGACTGAGTTTTGTGACATTTCCAGGCCGGATGTTGCCACGCCGCCCGCATTCGCTGCTTTGCCCGGTGCAAACAGGACATTTGCGGCCAGGAAGGCATCGGTTGCCGGGATAGTGGTCGGCATGTTTGCGCCTTCCGCCACGGCTTTAACGCCGTTTTTGATCAGCACTTCAGCATCAGCCAGATCCAGCTCGTTCTGAGTGGCGCACGGCAGAGCGATATCCACCGGAACAGCCCACGGGGTCTGATCTTTCAGATACACCAGGCCGAACTCTTTCGCATACTCTTCCACACGGCCGTAACGGTCTTTGATTTCGGTCAGACGCGCCAGTTTTTCGGCGGTGAAACCGTCTTCGTCAACTACGGTACCGGAGGAGTCAGATGCAGTGATCACTTTCGCACCCAGTGACAGGCATTTTTCGATGGTGTACTGCGCCACGTTACCGGAGCCGGAAACCGCAACACGCATACCGTCGAAACTCATCCCGTGGCGTTCCAGCATGGCCTGAGTGAAGTAAACCAGCCCGTAACCGGTGGCTTCCGGACGGATCAGACTGCCGCCGAAGGAGAGACCTTTGCCGGTAAACACACAGGCGGTGTTGTTGGACAGTTTTTTCATCATCCCCGCCATGTAGCCGACTTCACGGCCGCCGACGCCGATATCACCCGCAGGGACATCTGTATCTGCGCCCAGATGACGGTACAGCTCGGTCATCAGTGCCTGGCAGAAACGCATCACTTCGCCCTGGCTTTTGCCTTTCGGATCAAAGTCAGAGCCGCCTTTCCCGCCACCCATCGGCAGTGTGGTCAGGGCATTTTTCAGTGTCTGCTCAAAGCCGAGGAATTTGAGGATGGAGAGGTTTACGGACGGATGGAAGCGCATGCCGCCTTTGAACGGGCCGATAGCGGAGCTGAACTGCACACGCCATGCGCGGTTTACCTGCACCTGACCCTGATCGTCAACCCAGGTCACGCGGAACTGAATTACGCGCTCCGGCTCAACAAAGCGGGCGAGCAGGTTCTGATCGCGGTACTGCGGATTCTTTTCAAGGAATGGCCATAGCGTGGAGAAAACTTCGCGCACCGCCTGGAGAAATTCCGGCTGTGACGGGTCACGGCGCTGAACATTTTCCAGAAACGTTTCCAAAGAGATAAAGTTACTCATGTTGATTTCCTGTCTGTCATGCCCTTCTCATTCATGCAGCAGTTATGCAGGCCGCACTTGTCTCCCGGGGCAGGTTCTCCGGAATATTTTCGCGTACGTCATATCTGTGACACGAATGATATCGGGTTACGTTACTTTGTGAGGTATCCCGAACATTTTTGTTTTATTTTTCGAATAATGTGAGATGTGTTTGCATTTACCACTTGAATTTATCTCTTGTTTATATCCTGTTTTCAAGCTGTTTTTTTCATATATGACAAAAAAAATTCGTTGACGGCCTTTTTGACGGATTCGGCAGCCGCATTTTCAGCCAAAAAAAATGCCTGCATAAGCAGGCATTTTATATGAATAATTTTTCAGCAGAGGATTATGCGTTATCATCATCCCGCAGCGGAACAATTAACATATCGACATGAACGGTGTTAATCAGCTGACGGGCGGAAGACATCAGTTTGCTCCAGAAATCCTGGTGGTGTCCGCAGACAACCAGGTCCATATCATATTTTCTGATGGCATCGACTAATACCTGGCCGAGATCACCGCTGCCGCTGAGCATTTCCTGAATCTCATAACCGGAATTTTTCGCCAGGTTTTTCAGTGAATTACTGGTTTCTTCAGTAATGCGCTGCTGCATATCACCCAGGTTAACATCGATAAGTCCGGTGTATAAGTCAGAGTAATTGACATCAACGTGGATCAGAGAAACTTTGGCGTTGTAAGGTTTTGCCATAGAAACTGCTTTGCTTACTAACACTTCACTTTCAGGCGAAAGATCGACTGCGACCAGAATATGTTTATATGCCATAAGAAACTCCTTCCGTTCAAAAGGTTAAGGGGTTGGCAGGGCTTGCGCCGCTATCCTTTATGAATACTATAACTGCTTAATATCATTAAAGAGTGTAATGCTGATCACAACTCAATGCTTTTATCAGGCAGCAGAGAATGTCTGATTTATAAGATATACCAGTCTGTGCACTTCTCACAAGGATGAGAGTGGCAAAACGGATATTTTCAGAAGATTATCGTGAAAGAATGCGAGAGTTTGTGGAACTTCACAGCATTGTTCATACTGAATACATAAAATACTGTCAGTATGATGTGATAGACACTGATATCACCGGTTCCTTCTCCGCAGATAGTCTAAGGAGTGGATTATGTTCAGTATACTTACACTGTTCTGGGCGTTATGTTTTCTTTGTCTGATTAACATGATCCGGTTTTATTCATCCACCCGGGCATTACTCTCCGTCCTGCGTGACAGCGACCCGCTACTCTACCACGCTGTCGGCGGCAATAATGCGTTTACTGACCACACCCAGTGGCAGAAGCAGCTGCGCCTTATCCGCTATATCAATCAGCGGGAATATCTCACTCATCATGACCCTGAAGTGATTTTACGCTGCGAA
Organism: Morganella sp. HSTU-ASny43; assembly: GCF_022819185.1. Lineage (NCBI taxonomy): Bacteria > Pseudomonadati > Pseudomonadota > Gammaproteobacteria > Enterobacterales > Morganellaceae > Morganella > Morganella sp. HSTU-ASny43. The sequence continues at coordinate 58,902 of NZ_WSPG01000017.1, read as the reverse complement.
CGTATCCGCCGTCAGTTCACCATGATCAGTGCGATATGCGGAATTGTGATTGCCTCTCTGCTGATGATGATTATCTGGCCGTAACCGGTTACCGGATGCAAAAAAAAGCCTGACACACGTGTCAGGCTTTTCTGTTTCAGAGGATAGCAACCTGCGGTCAGATAATCTGCAGGGAGATCCAGTAGAGCACGCCGGACAGGATAATGGACACCGGCAGTGTCAGAATCCAGGCCAGCATGATGTTTTTGATGGTTTTGGTCTGAACACCACCACCGTCAACAATCATCGTACCTGCCACCGCAGAGGAGAGCACCTGGGTGGTGGATACCGGCATCCCGGTATAACTTGCCACACCAATGGAGACAGCCGCGGTGACCTGCGCAGACACGCCCTGGGCGTATGTCATGCCTTTCTTACCGATTTTCTCACCGATAGTCACTGCAACACGTTTCCAGCCGAACATGGTGCCCAGAGAGAGCGCCAGCGCAACAGAAATGATGATCCAGATAGGCGCATACTCAACGGTATTCAGCAGGTCATTGGACAGACGTTTCAGGAAACGCGCATCTTCCGGTTTGGTTTCCGGTAATTTCGCCACTTCTGCGGCGGTATCCGAAATACACATCAGCAGACGGCGCATCTGGCTGCGCTGTTCCGGTAATAAATCATCATAGGTATGAATATTACCGAGCAGATCCTGAGCCTGTCTTAATACGATGCCGGTACGGGAGCTGTCACAGTGGAACTGTTCATTGAGAACGGTATTCTCCGTGTTCAGTGCCGGGGTCAGCTCAATGGCGTGTGCCAGTGCATCCTTATGCGTGGTGTAATACTGCTCCAGGTTGACCACGGCATCACGCGTACGGGCGATTTCGTAATCACTGGAATTCATATTCACCATAAAGCCGGCAGGGGCGACACCAATCAGAACCAGCATAATCAGACCGATACCTTTCTGCCCGTCGTTTGCGCCGTGTGAGAAGCTGACGCCGACTGCGGAAAGGATAAGGGCGGTACGCGTCCAGAATGGCGGTTTGCGTTTGCCGTCTTTTTTCTCACGTTCTGCCGGTGTTAAGTGGATACGGCGGCGTTTCTTCGTGCCGCTCCAGTAGCGGCGCAGGAACCAGATCATTAATCCGGCGATCACCAGGCCGACCAGCGGTGACAGAATCAGAGAAAGGAAAATGCTGATCATTTTCGGAATATTCAGCGCATCAACCACGGAACTGTTGGTCACAATTGCGTTGGTCAGGCCGATCCCGATAATGGCGCCGATCAGGGTATGAGAACTTGAGGCCGGGATACCGAAGTACCAGGTGCCCAGGTTCCAGATGATAGCGGCGAGAAGCAGGGAAAAGACCATGGCAAGACCATGGGCCGAACTGACATTCAGCAGTAAGTCCGTGGGCAGAAGATGCACGATCGCATACGCCACGCTCAGACCGCCGAGCAGTACCCCGAGGAAGTTAAATACACCGGCCATGACGACAGCAAGCTGCGCGCGCATTGCACGGGTATAGATAACAGTTGCTACCGCGTTTGCGGTATCATGGAAGCCGTTGATGGCTTCGTAAAACAGCACAAAGATCAGTGCCAGTACTAACAAAAGGCCGGTGTGAAATTCCAGGCCTGTAAATAGATGTAGCATAGACGTTAAGCCAGTTGTTGGACATGAACGCGGCGCATTATCAGCGACAAATGCGTCCCGGGGAAGTGAAATATGGCCTTTTTTTGATTTGATACCTTCATCAAATCAGCTTAAGGAATTATTAATCCTTGTATATCATCGGATTAGGCTCCTTTTCTGAAAAGAATAAATTTTTGGCCTGATTTAATCATCATGACAAATTTAAGACATTTATCGGAATTTCTCCACATTTAAAGACACAGAGAACACTATTTTGGAAAAGTTTGACGCGATTGTAATAGGTGCGGGTGCCGCCGGACTGTTCTGTGCCGCGCAGGCAGGGCAGCGCGGGCTGCGGGTGCTGGTGCTGGATAACGGTAAAAAAGCCGGGCGGAAAATTCTGATGTCCGGGGGCGGGCGCTGTAATTTTACCAACCTTTATACCGAACCGGCGGCGTATCTGAGCAAAAATCCGCATTTTTGTAAGTCAGCGCTCGCCCGTTATACGCAGTGGGATTTTATTGCCCTGGTGCAGAAATATCAGATTACCTATCATGAGAAAACCCTCGGCCAGCTTTTCTGTGATGATTCCGCACAACAGATAGTTGATCTTCTGCTGGCGGAGTGTGAGTCGGGGAATGTGGTTATCCGCCTGCGCAGTGAGGTGACGGAGGTACAGAAACAGGGCGATGATTTCTGTGTGACCGTTAACGGAAAGGTTGTGAGCGCTCACTCACTTGTGGTGGCCAGCGGCGGATTATCGATGCCGGGGCTGGGGGCGACTCCGCTGGGTTACCGCCTGGCGGAACAGTTTGGTCTGCCGGTATTACCGACCCGCGCCGCACTGGTGCCTTTCACGCTGCATAAACCGCTGCTGGAAGCCTTACAGACGCTGTCCGGCGTGGCAGTGCCTGCGACAGTTACCGCACAGGATGGCACCCGGTTTGCGGAAAATATATTATTTACCCATCGTGGCCTGTCAGGCCCTGCGGTCCTGCAAATCTCCAGTTACTGGCACCCCGGTGAGTATGTGAGTATTAACTTACTTCCGGGCACCGATCTGGCGGAATTTTTCACCGTACAGCGGGAAAAACACCCGAATCTGAGCCTGCGTAATGCACTGGCGAAGCTGTTACCAAAACGGCTGGTGGAGTGTTTACAGACAACCGGTGACCTGCCGGATACTGCGCTGAACCAGTTATCCAAAGCCGTACAGCAGGAAATCACGGAGAAATTACAGAACTGGCAGGTGCAGCCGAATGGCACAGAAGGTTACCGGACAGCCGAAGTGACACTCGGCGGTGTGGATACTCAGGCGCTCTCCTCCAAAACCATGGAAGCCCGCGATGTGCCGGGACTCTATTTTATCGGCGAAGTGACCGATGTGACCGGCTGGCTCGGCGGCTATAACTTCCAGTGGGCATGGAGTTCCGCGTGGGCATGTGCGCAGGCACTGCCGTTTTCACCGGATGTTTAATCCCTGATAACCCTATGGAATTATTTAATTTTATTAAAATAAATCACGGTATCAGTGAGTTAACAGAAAACATCAGTGATTATACGAAATCCTGAGCAAAAAGTGCTTTACAAATGATACTGAGAACTATTATCATCAAATCACTTTCAGATGACCACCTTCAGGGTTCAGATGAAAGAACGACATTGCTCACATTGCTTCCAGTGTTTATTTAGCCAGCCCAGTGCTGGCTTTTTTTTTCCCTTTTTTCCCCGGAGCCATTCGCGCTGCAGGTGCGTTGGCTTTCCTCGCTCACCCCGGTCACATACTGATGTATGCTCCCGGGGATTCGCTGCCCCGGTCTGAAAGAAGATGGTTTTATTCTTTCTGGTTTGGATGGTTATCCCCCTCTCTCCACTTATTCAAATTTTTTGAATTCTTGCGTTAAACCCGGCTACTGGTGAAATTAGCGGCAGGACGTAAACTTAACCTCATCAGATTGAGGAGAAAAATTATGATCTATGTACGCCCTGCAAATGAACGCGGCCATGCCAACCACGGCTGGCTTGACAGCTGGCACACCTTTTCGTTTGCCGATTATTATGACCGTAACTTTATGGGCTTTTCAGCTCTGCGGGTTATTAACGAAGACTTTATCGCGGAAGGCCAAGGGTTCGGCACCCATCCGCATAAAGACATGGAAATTCTGACCTATGTGCTGGGTGGTGCGGTTGAGCATCAGGATAGCATGGGGAATAAAGAACAGGTGCCTGCCGGTGAGTTCCAGATTATGAGCGCCGGAACCGGGATCCGCCACTCGGAATATAACCCGAGTAATGATAATCCGCTGCATCTGTATCAGATCTGGATTATCCCTGAAAAAACCGGTCTGACCCCACGCTATGAACAGCGCCGGTTCGATGCGGCAAACGGACGCCAGCTGGTGCTTTCCCCGGATGCCCGTGACGGCTCGCTGAAAGTTTTTCAGGACATGACTCTGTGGCGCTGGACACTGGCCGCCGGTGAAGAGGGAGAATATCAGCCTCAGAGCGGACGGATGGTCTGGATCCAGGTGGTGAAAGGTGAACTGACCGTGAATGGCCAGACAGTGAAAACCAGTGATGGCGTAGCTGTATGGGATGAAGCGTTAATCAGCCTGAACGCCGCGCAAGACAGTGAAATCCTGCTGTTTGACCTGCCGTCTGCTCAATAAAACAGAAAGCCCCGGATCATCTGACCCGGGGCTACTGTGTTGCTCACACTACTTTTCTTGTTATCCGGTTACAGCGAAGGCCCTGCACTAATCAGAGCCTGACCTGCCGGCGTGTCGGTATATTTATCAAAATTATTTATAAACCGCCCTGCAAGGTCTTCCGCTTTTTCCTGCCATTGCGCCACATTATCATACGTGTTGCGCGGGTCGAGTATATGACTGTCGACACCCGGCAGTTCGTGAGGAATGGCCAGATTAAAGACCGGCAGCGTATGTTTTGCCGCTTTATCAATATCCCCACTAAGAATGGCGTCTATGATAGCACGAGTATTCTTAATTGAAATGCGTTTTCCGGTTCCGTTCCACCCGGTGTTCACTAAATACGCTTTTGCCCCGGCCGCTTTCATCCGTTTTACCAGTACGTCTGCGTACTGTGTCGGATGCAGCGTCAGGAATGCCGCACCGAAGCAGGCAGAGAAAGTGGGTGTAGGCTCTGTGACGCCGCGCTCGGTACCGGCCAGTTTTGCGGTAAATCCGGATAAGAAATGATACTGCATCTGTTCCGGTGTCAGTTCCGCCACCGGCGGCAGCACACCGAAGGCATCGGCAGTCAGGAAAATCACATTGTTGGCGTGACCCGCTTTGGAAACCGGTTTAACAATGTTTTCAATATGATAGATAGGGTAAGAAACCCGGGTGTTTTCGGTTTTGCTGCCGTCATCAAAATCCACACTGCCGTCCGGACGGACAACCACGTTTTCCAGCAGTGCATCGCGGCTGATGGCGTGATAAATATCCGGCTCTGCTTCTGCAGATAAATTAATGGTTTTGGCGTAGCAGCCGCCCTCAAAGTTAAAGACGCCGTCATCATCCCAGCCGTGTTCATCATCGCCGATCAGTTTACGTTTCGGATCGGTTGAGAGGGTGGTTTTACCGGTGCCGGACAGGCCGAAGAAAATCGCCACATCCCCTTTTTCACCCACGTTTGCCGAGCAGTGCATGGAGGCAATGCCCTGTAACGGCAGCAGATAGTTCATGATGGAGAACATGCCTTTCTTCATCTCACCGCCGTACCAGGTACCGCCGATAAGCTGGATGCGCTCGCTCAGATTGAATGCCACAAAATTTTCCGAATTCAGCCCCTGCGCCTGCCAGTCCGGGTTCACGCATTTCGCACCGTTCATCACAATGAAGTCCGGTTCAAAATCATGCAGTTCGTTTTCATCCGGGCGGATAAACATGTTTTTGACGAAGTGTGCCTGCCAGGCAACCTCGGTAATAAAGCGGACTTTCAGGCGGGTATCGGCATTGGCGCCGCAGAAGGCGTCCACCACAAACAGGCGTTTGCCGGATAACTGATTGGTGATCAGGTGTTTCAGGGAATTCCAGGTGTCCTGTGACAGCGGTTTGTTGTCGTTTTTGCCTTTTCCCTGATCCGCCCACCAGACGGTGTCGCGGGTGAGATCATCCCTGACCAGATATTTGTCTTTCGGTGAGCGGCCGGTAAAGATACCGGTGTCTACCGCGACCGCGCCGCTGGTGGTGACAACACCGTGTTCATAACCGGTCAGGCCGGGACGGGTTTCTTCATCAAAGAGTAAGTCATAACTCGGGTTATAGATTATTTCTGCGGCATCGCGGATACCATACTGCTCCAGTTCATTCACAGCCATTGTTTTTACGCTCATCCAAAGCCTCCGGGTTGTCGGAATATCTCCATATATCATAATTATTTACGACTGGTTAACAGCGATTGCTATCAAATAAATGAAAATCCGGATTTTATTTGGGTTTATTTTGTGAGCTGGCTCGATACCATAAGAAAAAATAAACAAAAAGGCCGCATCCTGGGAGCCCGGTGCGGCCTGGTGTTGCGTCAGCTAAAACGAATCAGTGCAGCGAAGCGTTTTTCTGAGTGCGGATTTCATGAATATCCTGTTCATCAAAGATATGATGAGCACCGCAATATTCACACTCCATATCAATTTTGCCATCTTCCTGCAAAATATGATTAACATCTTCTTCCGGCAGTGTTACCAGCGTATCTGCGCAGCGTTCGCGGGAACAACCGCAATGAAACGCTACCGGTGCCGGTTCATACAGCACAACGTCTTCTTCATGATAGAGACGGTACAGGATGGTTTCGGCATCCAGGGTAAAGAGCTCATCAGACGAAATAGTGGCAGTCAGCTGCATCAGGTGGCTGAACATGTTCTGTGTTTCTTCCTGAGTACGGGCTTCTGCTGATGCCGGCAGTGCCTGTAACAGCATCCCGGCAGCCTGCATTTTGCCGTCGTGTTCCGCAACGCGGACAAACAGGCTGGTCGGCAGCTGTTCGGACTGACGGAAATAGTCATCCAGACATGCTTCAAGAGTTTCCCCTTCCAGCGCCACAATACCCTGATAACGCTCGCCCTGACGTGGCGTAATAGTAATGACCATAAAGCCTTTGCCGATCATATCGTGGAAACCGGCACCGGCAGGCACATCGCCGTTCATACGGGCAATACCGCGCATCTGCTGGCGGTCGTTGCCGTTGATCACAGCGAGACGGACCGGGCCGTCGCCCTGGATCTGAACGGTGATATCCCCTTCAAATTTCAGGGTCGCGGTCAGCAGGCTGGTGCAGACCAGCAGTTCGCCGAGCAGGCGGCGGACAGGCTCCGGGTAATGATGATTATCCAGGATCTGCTGTAATGTGCCGGAAGCATTGACCAATTCTCCCCGGACATCGCTTTTGTTAAACAGGAACCGGTGTAATGTATCTTGTCGTGCAGACATAATTTTCTCTCGTCTTAACCGCCGGTTATTCCGCGGTATCTGAATTACTGTGTTTAAATTTTAACAATGTCCGTCGTTCCTTTTTATCAGGACGTCGTTCCGGGTGCGGCATCGTCAGGGCATTCATTTTACGTGCAAGCGCGGTTTTTTCACGTTTTTCGATGCTCTCCGGGGTTTCTTCCCAGAGTGTCTGTGCCAGCGGCGCGCTCAGGCGCTTGTCCGTGATCCCCAGCACGCGGATTGTCCGTTCATCATTTCCCTGACGCAGGACGATAACCGCGCCGTTTTCGACCAGTTTTCCGGGCTTGGTCCGCTGCCCGTTATAATGAACCTTGCCGCCGTCAATCATGGTTCTGGCGATGGAGCGGGTTTTATAAAACCGTGCCGCCCAGAGCCATTTATCAAGGCGGACAGGCTCTGTGACCTGTGAAGCCTGTTGCATGGTTACTCCGTGACAGACAGTGCAGCCGTTACGGCTGCACCTCAGAGGAAGGGTAGTCGTGCCGGAAGCAGTTGTCATAATAACGGCGGATATCCGTCATCCGGCGGCGGCGCTGACGCCAGCGGATAAACGTATAGATGCCGTTGATAATGGCCAGAAGGGAAAAGACGACCAGTAAAATACAGCTGCCGATAAACCGCGCCAGCATGACACTATCCGGCTGAAAGTGCAGCAGGATATGACGGGTGCCGTTGGCATCCACAGACACATCCGTGACAATGCCCTGAACCTCAAACGGGGTGTGCAGCAGCATATTGGAGAGCTTCTGCAGGGACTGCCAGTGTGCCAGCGGTGTCATTTCCTCTGTCTGTTCATTGACCGGGGCGTTCTCCACCAGGGATTTGCCTTCGTCACTGATCAGCAGCACACCACCAGGCGGCGGACTGTTCAGCCGCATTGCCGCATTTTCCACTTCTTTGTTTATAGCTGTAGATGTGGTGGCGATAACCAGCTTTTCCAAGGCCTCTGCACTTGCCGGACGCAATAAAACATTCGATTGCTCCAGTTTACCGGCTTTGGCGCGGGCTAATAAATTTTCCCAGTTCGGGGAATTCCCCAGATTGACGAGGGCGTTTTTCAGCCGCACACAGTCACTGTTTTCAAATTCACATAACGCCTGGGTTTTCAGAACCAGGGAGGAAAAGTCATCCAGCAGGCTCATCCCTGAGCGGGTGATAACATTGCGCAGACTGTCGTTCACCTTACGGGCTCCGGCATCGGGATGCAGCTGGTTATTCAGTTCGGCAAGCAGCGCGGCGGCGCGATCAACCTGTTCGGACTCGGGAACCGGAAGCGGGGAGGTGTTGTTCCAGTAAATACCGGAGCAGTCAAATGCGCGGAAATTGGGCTTATCCTGGGCGGAGAGGTTCGGCGGCATGTAACACATCCCCACGCCTTTGGCTTCCAGAAAATCCCCCACATAGAGCGGCATATTCTGGAGTTCACTGAAATTGGTGGTGACTTTGGTTTCTGTGCCGGTCAGCCAGTTCAGGGCCAGTTTAACCGGTAAATTGACCGGCTGATTGCAGGCCAGAACCAGCAGGGCAAAGGCGCTGGTCAGGGCGATCAGCAGATTTTTGCCGTAACGGCGATACGGGAAGCGGGTGGATTCCTCGCGCAGGGAGAGGTATTTCCCCTGGCGGACAACCTGCTGATCCTCATACATTTCAATCTGTGTGACAGACCCGAGATCCTGATGCAGCCAGGGTTCCCAGTGGCGCGGGTAGATAAGGTCGATACCGCCGAGTGAAATGCTGTGCTTCTGACTGTGGTCAAAATCGCCGAACAGACCCCAGCGTTTCGGGATCCCCCGGTAGCACTGAATATCCCGCAGACGGCGGCGGTTACTGATCGGGATCAGGGATAAAATGATGCCCGGCAGCAGCAGCCCGGCTCCGGCGGCCATCATCCAGTAAAATAAAAACGGCGGCATAAAAACCGCAGTGAGCGCCGTCAGCACGCCGCAGACAATCAGCGTGCCGCTGATAAACCCGTGACTGTGCTGCAGGTTATATTCCTGCCGGCTCTCTCTGCGTGTGCCGAGAAACTCAATATCAGCATTGCTGTTAGTCAGTATCGCGGCCTGTACCGGTACGTTGTTATTTTTTGTCATTGGCCTTGCCAGCGCGTGGTCATCAGTAAACTCACGTAAGTCATGACCGTTCAGCCCGACAATCATCGGTATCCCGTCAGTAAACATCACATCAATGACATTTGTGGCCTGAATAAATTCATCCAGAACCGCAGGCAGATAAACCTCGTTGCCTTCAATGTAGTAATGCCACTGCTGTCCGTTTTTCTCCGGGATAGCATACCGGGTGATGCGGTTGCACAGACGATAGACGTGATCACTTTTTTTGGGGAAAGCCGGTAATGTAAAGTGCAGATCATTACTGACCGCCTGCCGGGCAGCGCAGGTCAGATGGTGCTCAATGGCCTGAATTTCACCGGCACCCGGCCGGTGGTGTGTCAGACTGGCCAGTGAAGGTAATACATAACCTGCCCGGCGCTGTCTCCGCCGGTGACTGATAACAGAAACCATTATAAGACAACCGATCACCAGAGCGGCCGTTATAATGAGGGTGATAGTCATTTTTTCCCCGTCGTAATTGCCTGTGCAGCATAACAGTGAAGGAAGCCGTTAAAAAATCGGCCTTTTCTGATTATGCAAAAAAAATTATTTGAAATAACAGTCTGTTATAACTGATTATTTTCACTTTTACCTGCTGATTATGCTGTATGTTACCGTTATTTATTCATCCCGCCCGGTGCTTTTCTTTGTCTCAGGAACGGGTAATATGAAGCAGAGCAATAAGTGAGTGAACCAGGGAATTTACCCCGGTTTTTACTTATTCGCAAAGCGGTACTTTTTCACCCTGTACAGTTTTACTCTGTATGGTTGTACTGCGTTTTTATATTACGTACAGAGGCATACATGGCTGAATTACAAAAACCGAAAATTATCCGCATCGAGACTGTTGCCCAATCCCGTCTGTTTACTGTCCAGTCTGTTGCACTGAAATTCAGTAATGGTGCGGAACGGGTTTATGAGCGTATGCGTCCTGCAACCCGTGAATCTGTCCTGATTGTCCCTGTGGTAAATAACGAACTTATCCTGATCCGGGAATACGCGGCGGGTGTGGACAGCTATGAGCTGGGTTTCCCGAAAGGTGCTGTCGATCCCGGTGAGGATATGCTGACTGCCGCCAACCGTGAGCTGAAGGAAGAAATCGGGTTTGGTGCCCGCACACTGACACCGCTGCGCCGCGTTACTATGTCCCCGTCCTATTTCTCCGGGCAGATGAATATCCTGCTGGCGGAAGGTCTGTATCCTGAAAAGCTGGAGGGCGATGAGCCGGAACCGCTGGTTCAGGAGCGCTGGCCGGTCAGTAAGATGATGGATCTGCTGACTCATCCGGATTTTAACGAAGCGCGCAATATTACCGCGCTGTTTCTGGCGCAGCAATTTTTACAGCGTACCGGTCACTAAGCTATTTTTAACACAAATCTGTTTGTGTTAATCATCGAAAAAAGACATTCATTTGTGTTAAGTAACAACGATTGAAAAAAAAGGGCTGCCTTCAGGCAGCCCTTCTGTTTTTATCCGCTTAATCAGAACAGTTCTTCCGAACCGCCGTCCTGCTGGATAATCGTTGTACCCACTTCCGACACGCCGTAATCAGTCGGCTCGGTGCCTTTGATAAAGTATTCGGAACGGGAGTTGCCGCCGGAGCCCAGCTTACCGGTGCTGCGGTTGATCTGAACGGAGATAATTCCCGGTGGCGGCGGATCTTTGCGTTCCGGCACACCTTCCAGCGCAACTTTCATAAAGTCGTTCCAGATAGGCTGGGCGCTTTTCGCACCGGCCTCACCACGGCCGAGGTCACGGGCGTTTTCATCAAAACCAATCCAGACCGCAGCAACGATGTCCGGGCCGTAGCCGACAAACCAGGCATCTTTTGAGCTGTTGGTGGTACCGGTTTTACCGCCGAGGTCACGGCGTTTGATATCCCGCATTGCCCGCCAGCCGGTTCCGCTCCAGCCCGGTTCGCCATAGATATTGGAGTTCATGGCGTCTTTGATCAGGAAGGCCACCTGGGTGCTGACTACATGCGGTGCATACGGGGAATCACTTCCTGCCTGCGGTGCTTTTTCCAGGTCGGCTTCCGGGGCTGCCGGCTGGTCATTTTCCTGCGGCTGGCTGTCTGATTTCGCCACGTCGTTTTCCAGAGCATCCTTGTTCAGGCTGCTTTCCAGGTCATGTGAACCTTCGCCGTAGATCACCGGGATGTTGGTGCACTGCGGACAGGCAATTTTCGGCTCTGCGGTAAACAGAGCTTTGCCTTCGGTGTTATCAATCCGGCTGATAAAATACGGGTCGACCAGATAGCCGCCGTTGGTCATCACGGCATAGCCGCGCACCATCTGCATCGGGGTGAATGAGGAAGAGCCGAGCGCCATGGATTCTGTCCGGACAATGTTACTGTCCGGGAAGCCGAAGCGCAGCAGATAATCGGCGGCATAATTCACGCCCATTGCCCGCATGGCCCGCACCATCACCACGTTCTTCGATTGTCCCAGCCCCTGACGCAGACGGATCGGGCCGTCATAGCGCGGTGGTGAGTTTTTCGGTCGCCAGTCAGGACCAGCGCCGTCCGCACGGACAATCGGCAGGTCATTGAGCAGGGAGGCGAGTGTCAGACCTTTATCCAGTGCGGCGGTATACAGCAACGGTTTGATGCTGGAGCCGACCTGGCGCAGAGACTGGGTGACACGGTTGAATTTGCTCAGCCCGAAATCAAAGCCGCCGACCAGTGCGATCACCGCACCATCCGTTGGATTGAGTGCCACCAGGGCAGAGTTGACATCCGGGATCTGTGCCAGCATCCAGCGGTCTTTGTTCTGACGCACCCAGATCTGCTCACCGGCATGCACCACACCGTTTACCGCACGCGGTGCCGGACCCATAGCGCGATCAGAGATAAATTTGCGCGCCCAGCGCATGCTGTCCATGGTCAGGTCGATGGTGGAGCCGTCTTTGAGCATCACCTGTGCACGGTTAGCATCCGCACTCAGCACAACACCCGGATTGAGCGGGCCGTAGACCTGTAACGTTTTCAGTTTGCTCAGGATCTGCTCTGTATCCCATGCCGCACTGTTCTGCGGCCACAAAACCTGCTGAGCTCCCCGGTAACCGTGGCGCATATCGTAGTCGATGATACCGGTATGAACCGCATCTTCAGCACTGAGCTGATCTTTGCGTTTAACGGTGGTGTAGACCTTATAACCATCGGTATAGGCATTTTCACCGTACTTTTCAATCATTGCCATACGAACCATTTCTGCCAGATACGGCGCGGAAAAATCAATTTCCGGGGCGTGATAACGGGCTTCGATCGGCTCATTACGCGCTTCATCATACTGGGCGCGGGTAATGTAATTCTCTTCCAGCATCCGCGTCAGCACCACATTACGGCGGGCCAGGGCGCGGGATTTGGAGTAAAGCGGGTTAAAGGTGGACGGTGCCTTCGGCAGCCCGGCGATCACCGCAATCTCACTGAGAGTCAGCTGATCAAGGCTTTTGCCGAAATAGACATAAGCCGCAGCCCCCACGCCGTAAGCGCGCTGGCCGAGGTAAATTTTGTTCAGATACAGCTCGAGAATTTCATCTTTGGTCAGCATCTGTTCGATGCGGATGGCCAGGAACGCTTCCTTTACTTTACGGATAACGGTTTTTTCCGGGCTCAGGAAGAAGTTACGGGCAAGCTGCTGTGTGATGGTACTGGCGCCCTGTGAGGCACGACCGGAGGTCATGGCAACAGAAGCGGCACGGAAAATCCCGATCGGGTCGATTCCGTGGTGGTCATAGAAACGGCTGTCCTCCGTCGCGATAAAGGCATTCCTTACCATCGGCGGGATCTGGCTGAGTGTCAGCGGAATACGGCGTTTTTCACCGAACTGGGCAATCAGTTCGCCATCCGCGCTGTAGACCTGCATTGGTGTCTGTAATTTGACATCTTTCAGTGTGGCCACATCGGGCAGGTCAGCCTCGACATATTTGTACATGCCATATATCGATGCTGCTCCAAGAAAAATGCAACAGACAACAAAGATCAATAAATACTTTAAGAACTTCACCTGAAAATTTCCGTTAGCCGTGTGGTGGACAGTTTATAAACAGCGACCCTGTAGTATAAAGGTTCATGCGTTTCTTGAATACGTATTTTGTAACCACAGGAAAATTAAGAGAAAAAAGTATTTCTCATATCAATAATACAGGGATAATTTATGCGGATTGCTTCACGGATGGCGGGAATTTCACTTCAGGACGGGGAGATCAGGATAGCACTGGCGCGGCGCATACGCCGGAGGTGGTGTTTTGAGGATTTTATCACGCTGACACTGCCGGAAACGGAATCAGCCGAAAACGGTGTGCCCGGCCTGTCTGCGGTTGCGGCTGCACTGGCGCCATGGCGGCGGCGTATCCGCGGGCGGCCGGATTGCCGGGCGGCACTGCCGGTGTCACTCTGTCTTCAGCAGCAGATCCGCCTGCCGGAGAGCCGTGTCGCGCAGTCTGCGGTGGTGCCGCTGATAGATACCTGGCTGGCGCGCACATTTCCGGGGCGTCATCAGGATCTTATCTATGATTACCGGTGGTTTTCCGGCGATATTATTCTGACGGCGCTGCACCGTACTGTCCGTGATCAGTGGCTGTCGCTGGCGGCGGAACTCCGCGCGGATCTGACGGTACTCAGCATTATTCCCTGTGCGCTGCGCTGTTTTGCCTGCGCCAGGGGGGTGGCCGCACAGGACTGGCTGGTTTTCCGTCAGGGGAACAGTCTTTGCTGGACTGCCGGTGAAACGCAGCCGGTACTGAGCGGACGGGCTGACCTGACCCTGCCGTCATTACTGACAGAGCTGAAAACACAGGGTTTTGATGAGTCACAGGCGGCACTGTGCTGTCTGCATGATACTGCGCTGCTGCCGCAGGCATGGCAGCGGGAATGCCGGCGTTACCGCAATGCGGAAGCGGATGATGTCCCGCCGGGCTACGCGGCGGCGGCAGGGATGGTGCTTTGCGGGGAGGAGCGGCTATGACACACCGGGTGAATCTGACTGCCTGGCGCTCCCGGCTGAAACGGCAAATCTGCCGCCGGATGGTTTTCCGGTTTCTGATGGCAGGCGGCGTGCTGTTATCCGCACTGCTGCCGGTTTATCTGCGTCATTCACTGAATGTGCAGCATCTGGCGTTGTTACAGGCCGCATTTGATGATCGGGAAATCCGTCTTGCGCCGCAGCGGGCTGAACTTGCCCGTCAGCGTGCGCTACAGCGGCAGGCGGAAACGGAAAATCTGCGGCAGCAGCAAACTGCACGGGAAAACCGCCGTTACCGGGATTTGCTGGTTTTTTTGCAGGCTCAGCTGCCGGAAGATGCCTGGCTGGCGCATTATCAGGCAGAGCAGCAAAAGCATGATACAGAAAGCAGTGTGCGCCATGCCCTGTCGGTGAACCGCCGTCAGGTGATTGTCCCGTCTCATCCTTTATTACAGCGGGCACCGCCGGGGCTGATGCCGCTCAGGCTGATCAGCCTGCAGCATCACAAAACAGCCGGGATCCGGCAGTTTATATTGGTGACCGGGAGGAGCCGGTCATGAATCTGAACACAGTATGGCGCTGTGCGCAGTACCGGCGCGTGCAGTGGGGAGTGACTGCCGGGATCTGGTTATCGGCCGGTGTGGTGTTCTGGTGTTTTTATCTGCAACCGGCAGCCGGGGAAACGGAAATGCGGTTCCGGCAGTTGCAGCGGCTGACAGCACTGTCAGAACAGGCGGTGCCGGAAACGGTGGTTCTGCCGCCCCCGGATATCCCGCCGCTGTTTACCTTACTGCCCGAAAATGCGCTGCCGTTGCTGACCGGCTGGCAGCAGGAGCCGCCGGAACAGCCGGAACGCTGGGTGCTGACCTTTGAGGCGCATTACCCTGAGCTGGCGGCGCTGCTCGATACCCTCAGCGGGGAGCTGACTCAGTTGCCGATCACCCGGCTTTCGCTGCACCCGCTGACACCCGGAACCTCCTCATCCCCGCCGCTGTTGCAGCTGACACTGCATCTGGCATTACCGGGGGCGGATTCACCGGATCCGGAAAAGGAATGGCATGATGATGAATAAAGCAAAATCAGCCGCCCGGCTGATCACCGGTTGTTGTCTGCTGCTTGCGGCAGCGGCTCCCGGCGGGCAGCATCCGCGGGATCTTTTTCAGCCTGTCGTCATCAGTGAGGAACCGGCCGTGCTGACAGAACTCCCCGTGATGTATTCCCCGCCGCTGATACCGGAAAGCGGGCAGAGCCGCACATTTACCCTGCAATATGCGGATGCGGCGGACATGCTGGCCCTGCTGAAACAGCATCACGGGGAATGGTTTACAGATAATAAAGCGCCGGAAGCCGACCCGCTGACAAATTCCCTCTTTATAGAAGCACAACCGGATGTGCTGTCGCGGGCGGAAGCCTGGCTGGCACAGATGGATCAGCCGCAGCAGCAGGTGCAGATTACGGCGCATATTGTGTCCGGCTCGCGGGAAGGGCTGCATGAGCTGGGGCTGCAGTGGGGAACCGTGCTGCCGTCACCAGAGTCCGGCAACCGCCTGCAGCTGCATCAGGCGCGGGGAAATAACACGTTCACCTTTAATATCGCCCGTCTCGGCGGCCATCTGCTGGAGATGGAACTGAGCGCACTGGAGCAGGAACAGCAGCTGGATATTGTCGCCAGCCCGCGCCTGACCACGGCGCACGAGCATCCCGCCAGTATCAAACAGGGAGCGGAAATTCCGTACACCACGCAAAACCATGAGTCCGGTTCACAGGTACAGTTCCGCGAGGCGGTACTGGGGATGGAGGTGACACCGCAGATCCTGCGGGATAATAAAGTACGTCTGACACTGCATATCAGCCGTAATGCCCCCGGTGCAGCGCTGATGCAGAACGGCAGCGAGCAGTATTCCATTGATAAGCAGGAAATCACCACACAGGTGATTGTCCGCAGCGGGGAAACCCTGATCCTCGGCGGGATTTTTCAGCAGGATAAAGGCAGACAGGTGACCGGAGTGCCGTATTTATCGTCGATCCCATTGATGGGAAAGCTTTTTACTCATCAATACGATAAACTCAGCCGCCGTGAATTAGTGATATTCATTACACCGCAGTTGATCGATATTTAGTAACTGTATCAATATCAGCATGTTGTATCATTATTCACGGATTATATGCGCAGAATAACGGGTTTTTTTACCGGTTCTGCGGTGTTATACATTTGACGATTGCAACGATTTAGCATACAAGAGTTAGCAAATTTAGCAGGTATGAAATCACTGCCGCCGTAAAATATGCCGTTAATCCGTTGACGGACAACGTCCTGATTCTCAGATCGCGCCTTATGTTTCTGTACAGCTCCTGTTTTCAGGAGGATTCACGGAAATATAAGGCGCGGTTTTTCGCAGGCGTTATGATAGTATGTGCGGATGTTCAGAGGCCGGATTGCGACAGGCGTCACACAGCAGCACCTGAGGTATCTTTCCGGTTTCGTGCCGGTATGGTTGCAATCGGGCAGAATGTGCGGAGATAATTTCAGGTTACTCACGCAGATTCACTCATGAGGTTTCATTTGAGGTCCCGCCGCTGATCGGGTGAGCGGGGCGGGTTATCATTAACGAATATTCTTAGTTATACCAAAAACATGGCAGAGAAACGCAATATCTTTCTTGTCGGCCCGATGGGTGCCGGCAAAAGTACTATTGGTCGTCAGCTGGCTCAGCAATTAAATATGGAATTCTTTGATTCCGACCAGGAAATTGAACGCCGCACCGGAGCCGATGTGGGCTGGGTGTTTGATGTCGAAGGTGAAGAAGGTTTTCGCCTGCGTGAAGAAAAAATCATCAATGAACTGACTGAAAAGCAGGGTATCGTCCTGGCTACCGGCGGGGGTTCCGTCAAGTCACGGGAGACCCGCAACCGCCTGTCTGCGCGGGGTGTGGTTGTATACCTTGAGACCAATATTGAAAAACAACTGGCCCGGACACAGCGCGATAAAAAGCGTCCGTTGTTACAGGTCGATGAGCCGGTCCGGGAAGTCCTGGTCAAACTGGCCGATGAACGCAATCCGATGTATGAAGAGATCGCGGATATTACTATCCACACCGATGATCAGAGTGCAAAAGTGGTTGCAAATCAAATCATTGAACTGTTAGAAACCAACAGTTAATTTCATTTTACCGGCAACATGCGGAGGTGCCATGGAAAAAGTGACTGTGACTCTGGGTGAGCGTGCTTATCCTATTTCAATTGCTCCGGGTCTCTTTTCCCTCTCCGGCACCTTTGCGCCGCTGACCACCGGTCAGCGTGCAATGATAGTTACCAACGAAACCCTTGCCCCGCTGTACCTTCAGACACTGACCGATAACCTTGCGCAAGCCGGCGTACAGGCGGATTCCGTGATTTTGCCGGACGGCGAGCAGTATAAATCCCTGACCACCCTTGACCGTATTTTTACCGCGCTGCTGGAAAACAATCACGGGCGTGATACCACGCTGATTGCGCTGGGCGGCGGTGTTATCGGTGATCTGACCGGATTTGCGGCAGCGAGCTATCAGCGCGGCGTCCGTTTTATTCAGGTGCCGACCACGCTGCTGTCTCAGGTGGATTCATCTGTCGGCGGTAAAACCGGCGTGAACCATCCGCTGGGTAAAAATATGATTGGTGCCTTCTGGCAGCCGGTCAGTGTGGTGATTGATCTCGACTGCCTGAAAACCCTGCCGCGCCGTGAACTGGCGTCAGGGCTGGCGGAAGTCATCAAATACGGCATTATTCTGGATCACGATTTTTTTATCTGGCTGGAAAATAATATCGACCGTCTGCTGGCACTTGAGCCGCAGGCGATGGCGTACTGCATCCGCCGCTGCTGTGAACTGAAAGCAGAGGTGGTGGCTGCGGATGAAAAAGAGACCAGCGGGCTGCGCGCACTGCTGAATCTCGGCCATACATTCGGCCACGCCATTGAGGCGGAAATGGGCTACGGTGTCTGGCTGCACGGCGAGGCAGTCGCCGCAGGGATGGTGATGGCTGCACGCACGGCTGAACTGCTCGGGACCTTCCGCCCGGAAGAGACAGAGCGGGTCATTGCGCTGCTTATCCGCGCCGGGCTGCCGGTGCGCGGACCGGAATCCATGCCGGCGGATGCGTATCTGCCGCACATGATGCGGGATAAAAAAGTGCAGGGCGGTAAACTGCACCTGATTGTCCCGGAAACAATCGGCCGGTCAGTTGTCCGTGCGGATATCCCGCATGACAGGGTGCTGGCTGCCATTCAGTCCGTGTAACGGAAGCGGCGGCAGAAGTTTTTTGATATCTGTCTCGCTGAGTGCCGGGAAAATGGTTACACTACGCATTATGACGCACTCACCGGGCGTCAGTTCTCTTCTGTTATATCCAAAGACACAGTTTCTGCTCTGATGGGAGGGCAAAATGGACGGCTTTAAACCCGAAAAGCAAGAACCACAGATTTTCAGCCAGCCGGATGATGAATCTATCCGTCCGGACGCATCTGACAGACCGGAGCGCCCTGAACGCCGTAATCCGCGTCCGCGCCCGCAGCAGTCACGGCCTAAGTTTGCCGTCTCCCGCCAGCAGATGATGATCGGCGTGGCGGTTGTGGTCCTGGTATTACTGATTATCGCGATAAGCTCCGCGCTGAAATCGCCGTCAGAACCGGAAGCCCAGCCGCAGGCACAGAACGGCGAGCGCCCGATTACCCTCGGCACCGGCAGCAATGACGGTGCAACACAGTTACAGCCAACCGAACCGGTTCCGTCACAGACCGGGCAGACCGGCGTGAATCTCCCTGCTATCAATAACCTGCCGACACAGGCACAGCCGCCGTCACAGACAACCGGCACCGGCCAGCGCGTGGATATCCCGGGGGATATTAACGATGCCCTGAATCAGGGAAATACGCAGGTGGGTATTAATAATGCGGCGCAGCAGAATATGAATAATCTGCCGCCGGTGGTCACTCCGAAGGAAGAGCCGAAGAAACCGGTACAACAGGTGAAACCGCAGCCGGTGAAAACCACCACGGCAACACCAGCCAAACCGCGTGAAACCACCAAACCGGCTACTGCGGCACCGGCTCCGTCAAAAAGCGGCACCGCGATCGCCAAAGCCCCTGCCGGGAACTATACCCTGCAGCTGAGCAGCGCGAGCCGTGCGGATACGCTGAAAGCCTTTGCGCAGAAGCACGGGTTATCCAACTATCAGGTTTATGAGACAACACGTAACGGAAAATCGTGGTACGTCCTGGTGTACGGTAATTTCCCGACAGTCGGGGATGCAAAACGGGAAGTTGAGCGTCTGCCTGCCGAAATTCAGGGGAAAAAACCGTGGGTCAGAAAGATGCAGCAAGTGCATCAGGACATGAAATAATAAACACGGATTCCGTCAGGTGCTGATTTGCTGTCTGAAACAGAGCAGAATCGGCGGCTCTGGCCTTTTTGAGCAATGATTACAGACAGCATGAAGAAACAACGCGCATTTTTGAAGTGGGCCGGCGGAAAATACACTCTGGCAGATGAAATAAAACGGCATCTGCCGGAGGGTGATTGTCTTATTGAGCCCTTTGTCGGCGCGGGGTCGGTTTTTCTCAATACAGATTATCCGCGCTATGTGCTGGCGGATATCAACAGTGATCTGATCCACCTCTACACGATGGTGAAGCAGCGGACTCAGGAATTTATCGATGAGTCCCGCAAGCTGTTCACGCCGCAGTTTAATGATGAATTACAGTACTATGCGCTGCGGGAACAGTTTAATCAGAGCACGGATCATTTCGAGCGCAGCATTCTGTTTCTCTATCTGAACCGCCATTGTTATAACGGTTTGTGCCGTTATAATTCCAAAGGCCGGTTTAATGTGCCCTTCGGGCGCTACCGCAAACCCTATTTCCCGGAAGCTGAACTGCTGTGGTTCGCGGAAAAAGCCCGCAACGCCCTGTTTGTCTGCCAGTCTTATGTGACCAGCATGGAAAATGCAGGCACCGGGGATATCGTCTATTGTGATCCGCCTTATGCGCCGTTATCACTGACAGCCAATTTTACGGCGTATCACACCAGCGGATTCGGGTTACCGGAGCAGCAGAATCTGGCACAACTGGCACAAATGCTTTCGTCGGATCGCAAAATTCCGGTTCTGATCTCGAATCATGACACCCCGCTGACCCGGGAGTGGTATCATCAGGCGCAACTACATATTGTCAAAGTGCGCCGCACTATCAGCCGCAATACACTTAACCGCCAGAAAGTGAATGAATTACTGGCGCTTTACCGCGGACAGTAAGCCGTTGAACCCGGCGGCGTCTTATTAAGAGGAAACAGGAATGAAAGAGTTTTTGATTGCTCCGTCCATTTTATCTGCTGACTTTGCCCGTCTGGGGGAAGACACCGCGAAAGTTCTCGCCGCAGGCGGCGATGTGGTTCACTTCGACGTGATGGATAACCATTATGTCCCGAACCTGACTATCGGGCCGATGGTGTGCAAGGCGCTGCGTGATTACGGTATTACCGCGCCGATTGATGTGCATCTGATGGTGAAACCGGTGGACAGCATTGTGCCGGACTTCGCCAAAGCGGGAGCAACCTACATTTCATTCCACGCGGAAGCGAGCGAGCACGTTGATCGCACCATTCAGCTTATCCGCGAATGCGGCTGTAAACCGGGCCTGGTATTCAACCCGGCCACGCCGCTCAGTTACCTCGATTATGTGATTGATAAACTGGATTTGATCCTGCTGATGTCGGTAAACCCGGGCTTCGGTGGTCAGTCCTTTATTCCGGAAACACTGAAAAAAGTGGAAGAAGTCCGCCGCCGCATTGATGCCAGCGGCCGTGATATCCGCCTGGAAGTCGATGGCGGAATTAAGACTGAAAATATCGCGGCAGTGGCGCAGGCCGGTGCGGATATGTTTGTGGCCGGCTCTGCGATTTTCGGCAAACCGGATTACAAAGCCGTGATTGATGATATGCGTAAAGAATTAACAAAGGTTTCAGCATGACAGACAAAACAGCAGTACAGCAATTCACAGGGATTAAAGCCGTTGCATTTGACCTGGACGGCACACTGACTGACAGTATTCAGGGACTGGCGGAAGCGACTGATCGCGCACTGGAAGCACTGGGCTACCGGAAAGCGGGCCGGGAAATGGCCTCTGTCTGGGTCGGTAACGGCGTTGATATGTTACTGGAACGTGCCCTGACTCATGCAACCGGTGAAAAACCTGATGCTGCACTGCACGCGAAATGCCGTCAGCTGTTTGATGATTTTTATGCTGAGACCGTTAAAACCGGCAGTCCGGCATTTCCGCATGTGGCAGAAACCTTACAGGTGATGGCAGACGCAGGGCTGGATCTGGCGATCGTGACCAACAAACCGTCTCAGTTTATTCCGTCGCTGCTGGCTGAAACCGGTCTGGATAAATTTTTCTCTGTCGTGCTCGGCGGGGATGATGTGAAAAATAAGAAGCCGCATCCGGCTCCGCTCTACCTGACGCTGGGTGAGTTCGGGCTGCGTAAGGAAGAGATGCTGTTTGTCGGGGACTCCCGCAATGACATCCTGGCGGCACGGGCAGCGGAATGTCCCTGTGTCGGCATGACCTACGGCTACAACTACGGTATTCCGATTGCTGACAGCAATCCGGATTGCGTACTGTCCGACTTTGCGGGTCTGCTGCCTGCACTCGGGCTGCCTCCGTTAACTCATCAGGAAGGATAATCATGAGCGGAACTAACACCAAAGCACACAAACCCGTTGTATTCAGCGGCGCACAGCCTTCCGGCGAACTGACCATCGGTAACTACATGGGCGCACTGCGCCAGTGGGTAAAAATGCAGGATGATTTTGACTGCATTTACTGCATCGTTGACCAGCACGCGATCACTGTCCGTCAGGATCCGGCGGAGCTGCGCAAACGCACACTGGATACACTGTCGCTTTATATGGCCTGTGGTCTGGAACCGGCAAAAAATACGCTGTTTGTTCAGTCCCATGTGCCGCAGCATGCACAACTGGGCTGGGCACTGAACTGCTACACCTATTTCGGCGAACTGAGCCGCATGACACAGTTTAAAGATAAATCTGCCCGTCATGCCGAAAACATCAACGCCGGTCTGTTTGACTATCCGGTGCTGATGGCCGCAGATATCCTGCTGTATCAGACTAACCAGGTGCCGGTCGGTATCGACCAGAAACAGCATCTGGAGCTGAGCCGTGATATCGCGCAGCGCTTCAACGCCATTTACGGTGATGTGTTTGTGGTGCCGGATCCGTTTATCCCGGCTGGCGGCTCCCGTGTGATGGCGTTACAGGATCCGACGAAAAAAATGTCGAAATCCGATGATAACCGTAACAACCTGATCGCCCTGCTGGAAGATCCGAAAGCGGCAGCGAAGAAAATCAAACGCGCGGTGACAGACTCTGAAGAGCCGCCACGCGTGATTTATGATTTGGAAAATAAACCGGGTGTTTCCAACCTGCTGGATATTCTCTCTGGTGTGACCGGCAAACCGGTTGCTGCGCTGGAAGCTGAATTTGAAGGCCAGATGTACGGTCACCTGAAAGGTGCGGTGGCGGATGCGGTTTCCGGCATGCTGACAGAGTTACAGACCCGTTATCACGAAATCCGTAACGATGATGTGTTACTGAACCGTGTAATGAAAGAGGGTGCTGAGAAAGCCTCTGCCCGTGCACAGGTCACGCTGGATAAAGTACACGACGCGATTGGTTTTGTACGTCGTCCGCTGTAATTACATGATATAAAAATAAAAATAGCGCCTTTCGGCGCTTTTTTTATCTCTGTCGTTACAGCCAGCCTTTCTCTTTTCGTGAACGGCATACCGGGCATAATGTCTGTCCCGGCTGCCAGCTCATAAAAGGCAGATGGCAGCTGCTGCAATGAGCATCAAAATAAGCATAGCGGACCGGCTGACTGTTTTTTTCTGCCTGCGGTATGACATCGATCGCTTTCGGGAAACAGACGTCACGGCAGCTCATGCAGCCGCTGCATTTTGTCTTATCCACGGTAAACTGATTATCCGCAATAGTGATAGCCCCTTCCTGACACACTGCCGCGCAGGCGGTACATAAAATACAGTTTTCCGTATCCGGGCGCACATCAAACCAGCTGTCATCCGGCCAGAGTTTTTTTCGCTCATTCAGACCGGTTCTGGCACGGCCGGTATTCAGCCCGCTACTGATGGTTTTCTGCCGGAACAGCGCAAAACGTTTTCCGGTATCCACCGGCGGCGGCGGGATGATAGTCAACTGCCAGATTGGTTCGCCGAGGGCTTTCAGGCGCAGATTGAGCGCTGCCAGTACCGGCAGCCAGTTATCAACTTCCGGCTCTGCTATCTGCATCCCGCGGATATGGTACTGCCGGTGCCAGACCAGCAGTTCTTCCGCGCTGGCCGGGGTTTCTTTCTTCTCAATCACCAGTTGCCCGTTATTGTTGTAGTTGCGTTCGCGGACAGGGATGTGTTCAATAGCATCAGACGGGCAGACAAACAGGCAGTTTCCGCACTGAAAACAGCGGTCATTATCAATTTTGACGTCGAGATAGCCGAATGTGACCGCATCTGCCGGGCAGCAGGCGGCGCAGTTATCACACTGACTGTTTTTGAGTTTCTTCCTGACACAGTGATCATTCACTGACGGCGGTGTGGTTTTTTCGCCGTTTATCAGGTAGTTGAGTGCGCTGCGTCTGATAACGTTAACTCCTTTTCCTGATCATAATATTGAGCTGGTCACTATTTTCCCATGAGCGGATGCCGTCTGCCACTGACGGGATCAATAATCTGCTTTTCACGCACTCATTTTTTGATGCAAAACAACCCGGCTGAATCGTAAAACCGTAAAATAACTATAGGTTAATAACTGCAGGTTATTGTATTACAAATGATTTATTGCGAATGGTTACCAGTCGCAATCTGACAATAAGCCGTTATCCGGCAACAACAATAATAATAACGATTACAAAATCAATTAAGCGAGCAATGTATATGACAAAGATGAAAGAAACGGCGTTGTTCACTGCGCCGCTGACGCGACGCGGGTTTGTCAAAGCCTCCGGTGCGGCCGGCGGTCTGGCAGTTGCAGCGGGCGGGTTATCCCTCCCGTTCAGCCATGCGGCGTCTGCCGCTGAAACTACCCCGGCACCTGCGGCGGCTTCTGATGAGAAAGTGGTCTGGAGTGCCTGTACGGTTAACTGCGGCAGCCGCTGTCCGTTACGGATGCATGTGGTTGACGGCGAAATCAGATATGTTGAAACCGACAATACCGGTGATGATGTCTACGAAGATCTGCATCAGGTACGCGCCTGCCTGCGCGGCCGTTCCATGCGCCGCCGGGTGTACAACCCGGATCGCCTGAAATACCCGATGAAACGTGTGGGTAAACGCGGTGAGAACAAATTCGAGCGTATCACCTGGGAAGAGGCGTTTGATACTATCGCCGGTACCATGAAACGCCTGATCCGCGATTACGGCAACGAATCTATCTATCTTAACTACGGCACCGGCACCCTCGGCGGCACCATGACCAAATCCTGGCCGCCGGGAGCAACACTGATTGCCCGTCTGATGAACTGCTGCGGCGGTTATCTGAATCACTACGGTGACTACAGTACCGCGCAGATTGCAGCCGGTCTGAATTACACCTACGGCGGCTGGGCGGACGGTAACAGCCCGTCAGATATTGAAAACAGCAAGCTGGTGGTTTTGTTCGGTAACAACCCGGGCGAAACCCGCATGAGCGGCGGCGGTGTGACCTATTATGTTGAGCAGGCACGCGAAAAATCAAATGCCCGCATGATTATCATCGATCCGCGTTATACCGATACCGGTGCAGGGCGCGAGGATGAATGGATCCCGATCCGTCCGGGTACGGATGCCGCACTGGTCAGCGCGCTGGCGTATGTGATGATCAAAGAAGACCTGGTGGATAAGCCGTTCCTTGACAAATATTGTGTCGGTTATGACGAAACCACCATGCCTGCCGGTGCACCGGCCAACGGCCACTATAAAGCGTATATTTTAGGTGAAGGGCCGGACGGCGTGGCGAAAACCCCGGAGTGGGCAGCCAAAATCACCGGTATTCCGGCGGCGCGGATTGTGAAACTGGCGCGGGAAATCGGTACTGCCAAACCGGCGTATATCACTCAGGGCTGGGGCCCGCAGCGCCGCTCAAACGGCGAAACCGCATCCCGTGCCATTGCCATGCTCTCTATTCTGACCGGTAACGTAGGGATTAACGGCGGTAACACCGGTGCGCGTGAAGGCTCTTACGCAATCCCGTTTGTCCGTATGCCGACCCTGACCAACCCGGTGAAAACCAGTATCTCCATGTTTATGTGGACAGATGCCATTCTGCGCGGCGAAGAGATGACTGCCACCCGCGATGGTGTGCGCGGTAAAGACAAACTGGATGTGCCGATCAAAATGGTCTGGAACTATGCCGGTAACTGTCTGGTGAACCAGCACTCCGAAATCAACCGCACTCATGACATCCTTCAGGATGAGAGCAAGTGTGAGATGATTGTGGTGATCGATAACCACCTGACCTCTTCCGCCAAATATGCGGATATCCTGCTGCCGGACTGTACCGCTTCCGAACAGATGGATTTCTGCATGGATGCCTCCGCCGGTAACATGGGGTATGTGATTTTTGCCGATCAGGCGATCGAACCGCGCTTTGAAAGCCGCAATATCTATGACATGACCAGCGAAATCGCCAAACGGATGGGAGTCGGTGATC
Organism: Morganella sp. HSTU-ASny43; assembly: GCF_022819185.1. Classification (NCBI taxonomy): domain Bacteria; kingdom Pseudomonadati; phylum Pseudomonadota; class Gammaproteobacteria; order Enterobacterales; family Morganellaceae; genus Morganella; species Morganella sp. HSTU-ASny43. The sequence goes on along the minus strand of NZ_WSPG01000017.1, from coordinate 32,978 downwards.
AGTTTACCGAAGGCCGTACCCAGGAAGAGTGGCTGCGTCACCTGTATGAGCAGTCCCGCGCTGCACTGCCGGAACTGCCGGAGTTTGATGAATTCCGCAAGCAGGGTATTTTCAAAAAACGAGACCCGCAGGGACACCATGTGGCATACCGCGATTTCCGCAGCGACCCGCAGGCAAACCCGCTGACCACGCCGTCAGGTAAAATCGAGATCTATTCCGCGCAGCTGGCGGAACTCCGTGATACCTGGGAACTGAACGAAGGGGATGAAATCCATCCGCTGCCGGTTTATTCCGCAGGCTTTGAGCATGCCGGTGATCCGCTTCAGGAAAAATACCCGTTACAGATGACCGGTTTCCACTACAAATCCCGGACGCACTCCACTTACGGCAACGTTGATGTGCTGAAAGCCGCCTGTCCGCAGGAACTGTGGATTAACCCTGTTGATGCCGCGAAACGCGGGATTGCGCACGGCGATAATGTGAAGGTCTTCAACGATCGCGGGGAAGTGCGCGTCAATGTGAAAGTCACACCGCGTATTCTGCCGGGCGTTGTCGGTCTGGGTGAAGGTGCATGGTACAGCCCGGACGGTGATCGCATCGATCACGCGGGCAGCATTAACGTGTTAACCACTCAGCGCCCGTCGCCGCTGGCGAAAGGGAATCCGTCCCATTCCAACCTGGTTGAAGTCGTTAAGGCCTGAGGAAGCGATTTATGTCAACGCAATATGGTTTCTACATTGATTCAAGTCGCTGCACCGGCTGCAAAACCTGCGAGCTGGCCTGTAAAGACTTTAAAAACTTATCTCCGGAAGTGAATTTCCGCCGTATCTATGAATATGCGGGCGGCGACTGGACAGAGCAGGATGGTGTGTATCAGCAGAATGTGTTTGCTTACTATCTCTCTATCTCCTGTAACCACTGTGATGATCCGGCCTGTGCCAAAGTCTGCCCGAGCGGTGCAATGCACAAGCGGGAAGACGGCTTTGTGGTGGTGAATGAGGAAGTGTGTATCGGTTGCCGTTACTGTCATATGGCGTGCCCGTACGGTGCACCGCAGTTTGATGAAGTCAAAGGCCACATGACCAAATGTGACGGCTGCTATGAGCGCGTTGCGGAAGGTAAAAAGCCGATTTGTGTTGAATCCTGTCCGCTGCGGGCACTGGATATGGGGCCGATTGAGGAGCTGCGGGCCAAATACGGCACACTGGCGGAAATCGCGCCGCTGCCGTCTGCGGAATACACACATCCGAATATCGTTTTAAAACTGAATGCCAACAGCCGTCCTGTCGGGGATACCACAGGCCATCTGGCGAACCCGGAGGAGGTATAACATGGGATCGGGAATTCATGAATGGCCGCTGATGTTTTTTACCACCATCGGGCAGAGTGTGGCAGGGGCATTTATTGTGATGGCGGCAGTGCTGCTGTCCGGAAAACTGTCACCGGAACTGAACCGTAAAGTGCATTACAGCATGTTCGGCCTGTGGGTGCTGATGGGCGTGGGTTTCCTGCTCTCCATGATGCACATGGGCACGCCGCTGCGTGCGTTTAATGCGTTTAACCGCCTCGGCAGTTCATCGCTCAGTAATGAAATTGCGGCCGGTTCGGTCTTCTTCGCTGCCGGTGGTTTTTACTGGCTGCTGGCGGTACTGAACAAAATGCCGGCGGCGCTCGGTAAGCTCTGGCTGCTGGTGGTAATGGTTCTCGCGGTGGTCTTTATTTACGCCATTCCGCAGGTTTACCAGATTGCCACGGTGCCGACCTGGTATACCCCGTACACCACGGTTCACTTTGTGCTGACAGCTCTGCTGGGCGGGCCGGTACTGGCTGCTCTGCTGCTGCGGATTGCCGGGTTTGACCTGCGCTGCATCAGCTGGCTGCCGCTGGTGGGTATCGTTGCGTTGGTGGCGAGTGCGGTCGCAGTGACGTCACAGGCGTTTGATCTGGCCTTTATCCGCAGTTCCGTACAGAGCGCTTCCGCGCTGGTACCGGAATTCGGCCTGTATATGGGCTGGCGTCTGGTTCTGCTGGCGCTGGGTCTGACCTGCTGGATCCTGCCGCTGGTGAAACGGACAAATCCGCCGGTGATTATGATGCTGATTGGTTTTGTTCTGGTGTTATCCGGGGAAATTATCGGCCGCGGTATTTTCTACGGACTGCACATGACAGCCGGTATGGCCTATCTGTCCTGATACAATCAGCGCGTATCCTGTTACTGTTTTCCGGACGGAAATCGTGGCAGGATACGCGGATATTTTATTGTGAGAGTCCTGAGTTATGAGTGAGCAAGCTGTCAGTGATGTTGCCTTAACGGCCCGTATTCTCGGGGCGGCATTTTACTACCCGCCGTCAGAAATCGTACAGATAACGGAACTGCTCTCTTCCGGGGAGTGGGTGGCGGAATGGCCGTACGGTAATGATGCGCAAAAGCAGGCCGCCGCACAGAAACTGGGTCTGACTGTCACCGGTGAGGAAACTTTAGCGCAGGCCTATCAGCGGCTGTTTATCGGCCCGCAGGCACTGCCCGCATCGCCGTGGGGCTCTGTCTGGCTGGATAAAGAACAGGTGCTGTTCGGGGATTCCACTGTTGCCCTGCGTGAGTGGATGCGTGCACATCAGGTGGATATTGTGCTGTCGCAGAATGAGCCGGAAGATCACATCGGCCTGTTACTGATGATGGCGGCCTGGACGGCGGAAAATCGTCCGGATGCCCTGAATTCACTGCTGGCGGAACACCTTCTGCCGTGGGCACGCTTTTATCTGGCGCGGATGCAGGAAAAATGCGGCAGCCCGTTCTATGAAGGATTATCTGCTCTGACGGCTCTGACTCTCAGAGGCTGGCAGGATGCACTGCTGGTGATCCCGGCAGAGAAAACCATTTTCGCCTGAGATATCACACTATCAGATCAAAAAGCCCTTCCGGTGCAGACCGGAAGGGCTTTTTTTACGGCGGATGTTACTGGCCGAGGTCAAATTCATTAATTTTTGCGAGCATCTCCGGGTCATTGCGGTACTTTTCACGCAAGACTTTTTGCTGCTCTTTGGCCGGAGGACAGGTTTCATCCAGTGCTTTTTTGATATCTTTTTTCTGATCTGCCGGCAGGGACACATCCCATTCACCGGCAAAATGGATGCAGTTTTCTGCATTATCCGTAAAGATTTCCAGCTCATCCGCACTGTTCTGATCTGCCGCGGCGGCGGGCAGTGAAAGCGCTGCCAGGCTCAGCAGCATTATCAGGTATTTCATCCGTGTCTCCTGTTTAAAAGGTCGTCTGTGTGTGCTGCGGGGTCAGCAGCGGTCATCGTGAAACGAGTATGATAATCACACATTCCGGAACGGGTTTAAAGCAGGGAGAACCCGGGATTACATATTCTTACACGGCTGCGGCGGAGCCGAATAACCGGCGGTTAAAATCCTCGATTTTACCGGTCATCAGACGGCGCTGCATGGTCAGTGTCCAGCTGGCGGAAAGTCCGGATGCCTGTAACAGATAACGGTATTCTGTTTCATCAAACGGCAGATGAAAAGCGATGGCAGCGGCTTCCCTGACAGACACCGCGCTGGTGCGGGTCAGCAGTTTCAGCGGCTGATCACTGCTGACATCCCCTTTCCCGACGACACGGTACAGCCAGCCGGTACGGCCGCAATCCTGCATCACCTGTGCAAAATCAGACACATCTGTCAGCGGATTCAGTTTGTAGCACGGTGAGCGCGGCTGGGTGACCTGAATCACGGCGCTGCCCCACTGATAAATATCCCCGATGAATACGGTTTCTTCTGTCATACCGAGGGTGGATATATTTTCCCCGAAGAACGGCGCGACAAAGCGATCCTCAATCTCCGGATACATCATTTTCCAGTAGTCGTAGTGTTCGCGGGGATAGTGACACAACGCACGGTCAGGGCCGCCGTGAAAGGCTTTTTCCGCCTGCTCGTCACCGGCGAGTCCGGTGGCACTGAGGGCAATCACGCCTTCGGTCTGACGCTTTTCAATTGCGCTGCGCCCGCAGCGGGCTGTATCCCTGACGGGACCGGTGAAAACTAAAGGTGTGTATGCCATGCCGCCTCCGTATTGAGTGAGACGGATATCATAATCGAAAGCGGGAAAGAAGAATATGTGCGGACAGCGTCCGCACATATTTCAGGACTTATTTTGCAGAAGCGAAACGCGCTGCTGCCTCATCCCAGTTCACCACAGACCAGAATGCTTTGATGTAATCCGGACGGCGGTTCTGGAACTTCAGATAATAGGCGTGTTCCCACACATCCAGACCGATGATCGGATAACCGGAAGTACCGGAAATCGCTTCACCCATCAGCGGGCTGTCCTGGTTGGCGGTTGAAACCACAGCCAGTTTGCCGTCTTTCAGCACCAGCCAAGCCCAGCCGGAACCGAAACGGGTTGCGGCGGCTTTTTCAAACTCAGCCTGAAACGCCTCAACGCTGCCGAAATCGCGCTCAATCGCTGCTTTCAGGTCGCCCTGTAATGTGGTGCCGGTTTTCAGGCCTTTCCAGAACATGCTGTGGTTGGAATGACCACCGGCGTTGTTGCGGATAAAGGTACGTTTGTCCGCCGGGAATTTATCGAGCTGTGCGATCAGATCGTCGATATCCAGATTTGCCATCTCAGGGAAGGCTTCCAGCGCGGTGTTGGTGTTATTCACATACGTCTGATGATGTTTGGTATGGTGAATTTCCATTGTCATTTTATCGAAATGCGGTTCTAACGCATCATAAGCGTACGGTAATGCAGGTAATACATAGCTCATAATTATAACTCCAGTAATTGACCGAACCGCTCACACCGTGTGTGAACAGGCAGACATTATAATGAAACAGATGATAATGAAAACGATTATCAGATCTGTGCGATCTGTGCGGATTCTTTTTATTTGTTAGTTTACTGTCTTATTTTAGTTAAATATTTTAGTTGGCGCTTCTCATCTGATGTCATGTGCTGTTTTTTATGTAACAGGTGATTTTTTATATCGCCGGTGGTTTTCGCATCAAATGATAACGCTGTGAATACCCCCTTTTTCAATCCGTGATCTTTAGCGCAAAAAAGAAACAAAGGCGGAAAGGTAACTTTATTTAACGTGATTTTGACATAGCATTAACAATTGAAAGGAGATGCATCATGACAAAAATAACGAAATATCCTGTACCCGAAGCAATTGCAGAAAACGCGCTAATCAATCATCAGCAGTATCTGGACGAGTATCAGCGGTCTGTTGAGGATCCCGACAGCTACTGGCGTGAGAAAGGTCAGATTGTAGACTGGATAAAGCCCTATACGCGGGTGAAAAACACCTCTTTTGATCCGGGCCATGTCAGTATTAAGTGGTTTGAGGACGGCACACTGAATCTCAGTGCCAACTGTCTTGACCGGCATCTGGCGGAGCGTGGTGATAAACCGGCGGTGATCTGGGAAGGTGACAGCCCGGATGAGTCCCGCACACTCACTTACCGTGAACTGCATCATGATGTCTGCCAGTTTGCCAATGTCCTGAAACAGCAGGGGATCCGCAAAGGTGATGTGGTTGCGATTTATATGCCGATGGTACCGGAAGCGATGGTTGCCATGCTGGCCTGTGCCCGTATCGGTGCGGTGCACTCGGTGATTTTTGCCGGGTTCTCACCGGAGGCGGTGTCCGGCCGTGTTATTGATTCCGGGGCAAAAATGGTGATTACGGCAGATGAAGGTCTGCGCGCCGGGCGCACTATCCCGCTGAAGAAAAATGTGGATGACGGCCTGAAAAACCCGGGCGTGACCACCGTCAGCAGTGTGATTGTTTTCCGCCGCACCGGCAATCCGGTGGAGTGGCAGGAAGGGCGTGATATCTGGTGGCATGACGCTGTCAGCGGTGTCAGTGCGGACTGCCCGCCGCAGGAGATGAATGCGGAAGATCCGCTGTTTATCCTCTATACCTCCGGCTCAACCGGCAAGCCGAAAGGCGTGCTGCACACCACCGGCGGTTACCTGGTTTATGCCACTCTGACATTTAAATATATCTTTGATTATCATGGTGATGAAGTGTTCTGGTGTACAGCGGATGTCGGCTGGGTAACCGGACACACCTACCTGGTTTACGGCCCGCTCTCCAACGGGGCCATCACGCTGATGTTTGAAGGCGTACCGAACCATCCGAAGGTCAACCGGATGTGCCAGATTGTCGACAAACATCAGGTCAATATCCTGTATACCGCACCGACCGCTATCCGCGCCCTGATGGCTGAAGGCCTCAGTGCGATTGAAGACACCTCCCGCAAATCACTGCGCATTATGGGATCAGTCGGCGAGCCGATTAACCCGGAAGCCTGGGAGTGGTATTACAAAACTATCGGTGACAGCCGCTGCCCGATTGTCGATACCTGGTGGCAGACCGAAACCGGTGCCTGCATGATAGGTGCGATGCCGGGGGCGATTGAACTGAAACCGGGCTCCGCGACCGTCCCGTTCTTTGGTGTTCAGCCTGCGCTGGTGGATAACCAGGGTGAAATTCTGGACGGCGAAACCGAGGGGAATCTGGTGATCCTCGACTCCTGGCCGGGCCAGGCCCGTACTCTGTTCGGTGATCATGAACGTTTTGAACAGACCTATTTTTCCGCCTTTAAAGGTATGTATTTTGCCGGGGACGGTACCCGCCGTGATGAAGACGGCTATTACTGGATCACCGGGCGGGTGGATGATGTGCTGAATATCTCCGGGCACCGCCTCGGTACCGCCGAAGTGGAATCCGCACTGGTTTCACACCCGAAAATTGCCGAAGCGGCCGTGGTCGGGATCCCGCACAGTATCAAAGGGCAGGCTATTTATGCCTATGTCACACTCAATCACGGCGAGGAGCCGACACCAGAGCTGTATGCGGAAGTGAGGAACTGGGTCCGTAAAGAAATCGGCCCGATTGCCACCCCGGATATTCTGCACTGGACCGACTCTCTGCCGAAAACGCGATCCGGTAAAATTATGCGCCGTATCCTCCGTAAAATCGCCGCCGGTGATACCGGTAATCTGGGTGATGTATCAACACTGGCCGACCCGGGTGTGGTCGAAAAACTGCTCGAAGAAAAGCAGGCCATCAAAATGAACTAGCACGCTAACCTCAGTCAGTGCCGTGTTACGCGGCACTGACACTCCGGATAACAAAAACAGAGGAGTATCCTCAATGAGCGCATCCATTTATCAGCAGGTGGAGAATGACCCTCGCTTTCAGGAACTGGTCAGAAAGCGCAGTCGGTTCTCATGGACATTGTCCGCTATCACACTTGTGCTGTATGTCAGCTTTATTATTCTGATTGCATTTGATCCGCAATGGCTGGGCACGCCACTCGGCGAAGGTCTGACGATTACCCGCGGGATCCCTGTCGGCGTCGGGCTGATTGTCAGTGCGTTTGTCCTGACCGGTATTTATACCATCCGTGCAAACGGGGAATTTGACCGTCTGACCGCCGAAATCATCAGCGGGGTGAAACAATGAAAACGCGCCTTTCTGCTCTTCTGTTATCCCTGCTGTTTCCGCTGGTCAGTCATGCGGATGCCATCAGCGGGCCGGTGGAGCGCCAGCCGGTAAACTATCAGGCCATTATTATGTTCCTGGTTTTTGTCGGCCTGACACTGTACATCACTTACTGGGCGGCAAAACGGACACGTTCCCGCGCAGAGTATTACACCGCCGGGGGAAAAATTACCGGGTTTCAGAACGGGCTGGCGATCGCCGGTGACTTTATGTCTGCCGCCTCCTTCCTCGGGATCTCCGCACTGGTTTACACCTCCGGTTATGACGGCCTGATCTACTCCATCGGTTTCCTGATCGGCTGGCCGGTGATCCTGTTCCTGATTGCGGAACGTCTGCGTAACCTCGGGCGCTACACCTTTGCGGATGTGGTTTCTTACCGTCTGAAAGCCAGGCCGATTCGTGTGCTGTCTGCCAGCGGTTCGCTGGTGGTGGTGGCGCTGTATCTGATAGCGCAGATGGTCGGGGCCGGTAAGCTGATTGAGCTGTTATTCGGGCTCAACTATATCGTGGCGGTTGTGCTGGTCGGCATCCTGATGGTGTTTTATGTCCTGTTCGGCGGCATGCTGGCAACGACCTGGGTGCAGATTATCAAAGCGGTTCTGTTACTCGCCGGTGCCAGCTTTATGGCACTGATGGTGATGAAAGCTGTAGATTTCAACTTTAACACCCTGTTTAAAGACGCGGTTGCGGTACATAAAAACGGATTGGCGATTATGAGCCCGGGCGGCCTGGTATCAGATCCGATCTCCGCATTATCGCTGGGGCTGGCGCTGATGTTCGGTACCGCCGGGCTACCGCATATTATCATGCGTTTCTTCACGGTCAGTGATGCCAAAGAAGCGCGTAAGAGTGTGTTCTATGCCACCGGATTCATTGGTTACTTCTATATCCTGACCTTTATTATCGGCTTCGGCGCTATTTTGTTGGTCAGCCCGAACCCGGTATTTAAAGATGCGGCGGGGGCACTGATCGGCGGCACCAACATGGCGGCGGTGCATCTGGCGGATGCGGTCGGTGGTAATCTGTTCCTCGGCTTTATTTCTGCCGTGGCATTCGCGACCATTCTGGCGGTGGTTGCCGGTCTGACCCTGGCGGGCGCTTCTGCGGTTTCCCATGACCTGTACGCCTGTGCTATCAAAGACGGCAAAGCCAATGAGCGGGATGAATTAAAAGTCTCCAAAGTGACGGTGATTATTCTCGGGATTGTCGCTATCGGGCTGGGTGTGCTGTTTGAAAAACAAAACATCGCCTTTATGGTGGGACTGGCTTTCTCTATTGCGGCGAGCTGTAACTTCCCGATCATTCTTCTCTCGATGTACTGGAAACGCCTGACCACACGCGGTGCACTGGCCGGAGGCTGGCTGGGATTATTAACCGCTGTGATCCTGATGATCCTGGGACCGACTATCTGGGTCAATATTCTCGGGCACGAAAAAGCGATTTATCCGTATGAATATCCGGCACTTTTCTCAATGTTTGCTGCCTTTATTGCGGCCTGGCTGGTGTCTGTGACGGATAACTCTGCACAGGGTCAGGAAGAACGCAGCCGCTTTGAGGCGCAGTTTATCCGCTCTCAGATAGGCATCGGAATCGAGCAGGGCAAATCTCACTGACAGACGTCACAGCGCGGTCTCCGTTCCGGAGGCCGCGTTTTTCTTTCTCTCCGGCACTTGTTTTATCAGGTTGTTAATGGTTTACTGCAATCCGCTTGTTTATGTTATTTAAAAGTTAATTTATGCGTCTGTTTTCTTCTGTTTTACTGATTGTGCTGATTGCTCTGGCACCGGCGGTGTTATCCGGCGGACCGGGGGCGGAGTACAATGTGAAAATTACGGTGATGGGCACATTATTGCTGCTGGCGAATGTGTATCTCTGCCGCTATACCGCGGGCAAAATAGTTGTTGGCCTGCTGACCATTTTGTGGGGGCTGAATTTATCTGCCTCTGCGCTTTTCCGCCGCGAGGCGGGCGCTGAATATCTGACGAACCTTCCTGAGCTGCTCCATCAGGGCTATCCGTTATCAGCCGGTGATTTCCTGTCTGAAAACAGTGGTATCGTACTGTTTTTTATCGTGGTTTCTGTGGCGTATTTCGCGGTGGTTCACCTGCTGAGCCGTGCGTTGCCGCGCCGTGCTATCCGTAATGCCGGTATCTCGCTGTTATTACTCTCGTTTATTCTGCCCGTTGAATATTACGCGATGGAAAAAGATAAAACGCCGGGGCTGACGGTGTATGACCACTACCTGCTGGGTACGCCGCTCTATAATCTTGCCACAGTACCGATGGCATGGCGGGGATGCACCGGTATCAGCTGAACAGCAGCAGCCGTCCGGGAGATCCGGACGGCTGCTGTATCAGTCAAACTGCAGAATAAATTGTGTGTTTGCTTCCAGCCTGCCGGGTTTAACGGAATCGCCATAGCGGTAATATTCAGCAACAAGCGGAACACGTGTTTTTCCGTCCTGTAAGTCCGCGATTTTAACAAACTCCTGATTAACCAGTACGGCATCATTATTCATCGGTGATGTGACAACAAAACCGACACCGGACGCATTATTATTACCTTCATCATCAGGAACGATAACGGACTTTTTTCCGTTATAATTTTCTGTTTTAGCCGCCATTAATTTCATATGGGCAGACAGATCGCCGTTACATGAAATAAATAAATTATCTTCAGCTTTATAATTACCGTCCGGAAATCCTTTGGACGAAAAGGCATTGACCGGTGCCCGGGGTAATTTAAATTCCAGGTCAGAATTTTCCAGCGAACATGATGATGGCGCGCTTTCAATCTTGCCTTTCAGTCTGTAACTGTATCCTACCGCTGTTGTGCCGCCGCCGGGGTTATATGCCTGAATTAAGACAGTACCAATATATGCTCCGCCGGTTAAAGAAAGCGTATCCGGATTATCTTTTGCGGCATAAATAATAACTGTTAAGTCAAGCGGCAGGAGCGGACCTGCCGGAACCGGAATATTACTTCCCGGCTGGTTTTGAAAATGCATACCGGTTCTGTTATCGATCAGAACATAAACAAAATTCCGATCTCCGCCCGGATAAATATGATATGCAGGATAGCCGTCAATATCACCATAATGCTTGGCGACAATACCACTGCCTTCACTGTAGCTGGTATAGCCGTGAATACCGGCATCCGGTCCGCAGTCTGCCACGCCGCCGATACCGCCTTCACGGACAAATGTGAAGCGGCCGACTTCCTGATTCTGCTTTATACTGCCGGTAAGACGCAGATTGATGGTTGACGTCATTGTGGAATGGTTCTGATTTCCGCCTCTGATACAGTCCTCGAGTGCATAAGCATGGCCGGCCGTACCTAATCCGCCTGCGGTAATTATCAGAGATAATATCAGATGTCTGGTTTTTTTTATCAGGTGACAGTATTTCATCAAATCTCCCGCTGACAATTCAGCTTTGTAATATATATTCCGTTCGTGGGTAAAGTGCCGGTAATGTCATACCGGATAATGCATTGCTGCATATTTCCGTCCTGCTTCCAGGTCACGCGGATATCACCTTTTTCTTTATCCGCAATGAAATAGAGCGTATTAAAATTAGATACCAGGTATTCAGTATCACCACCCATCGTTGCTTTTGCGCCTAACGGTATTTCTTTATTATCAGGTGTTTTCAGTGTGATCAGCAGTTTGTAGCCTTTCTTCACATTGAAATCGGCCAGAATCAGCGCGCCTTTTGTCGGAACAATATCGTTAATAATATTATTTTCGATCTCGGTATCACCGGGGATGGTCTGAGTATCAATCACAATATTATTTTTCCGGTATGGCGTCATACCGGAAACAACAGCAAGGCCAGAATTATTTGTCTGAGCAGACTGACCGTTAATGATACCCACACCGGCAGTATCTTTGGTCAGTACCAGTGCATTGGTATTCTGCAATGCGGGAGCGGTAACTACGCCATATTGTGTGGCCAGCAATGAACCATTCATACCATAGCTGAGATTTTTATTATTTTTACTGTATGAATAACCGGCATTAACAGACGCATATTGTGAGCGATAGGAACTACTCAGACCGCCTGAATTCCCGGTGCCTTTATTACCCTGACTCTGATAAATATCCCAGCTGCCTTGTTGGTTCTCACCATAATTCCCGCTGAGCCCGGCAGTCTGTAACGTCTGATGATCGACATCGGAAGAAATATTATAATTTGCCCAGATGGTATTATCTTTAATATTGAGCGGAATATTAAGGTTCATACTGACATTATAGGTATTATTTTTACCATTATCAGTTCTTGTGCCCTGATAATAATTATAATATATACCGTAGTTCATTTTGTTAAATGAGCTGTTGAACCCGGCATTATAGGATTTTTGTCTTTTACCGGATGTATATTCATAAATAACAGTCGACAGATTAAGCGATGAATTGCCGGAAAAAACAGGCTGATTCAGTGATAAAGTGTATTCATTTTTAAGTTTATTATGGTCGTTCCGGTTTTCATCATATGACATTGCATCCTCGAAACGATAAAATTTAGCATCAAAGTGACGGTAACCCACCAGGGATACGCTGGTATTTGTTGCTTCTATTCTCTTCGAGTAGTTAACGCGAAACGCATTCCCGGCAGAGGCTTTATCGTGATTAAGAGTTGCTTTTGCATGCAGGATATCGGCTGTGATTGCACCAAAAGCACCAAAGTTAAATGCAGCACCGATACCGCCGGATTGATAATCTTTGGCAACAAATGCTCCGCCGAAAACGGTGACAAAATCGGTCAGGCCATAAAATATTTCTGCCTGATTGATTTTCTTTCCGTTACCTTTGTTATTGCTGTCATAGGTTCCGCCGGAAATGCTGTAACGCATATTTCCTTTCTTTTCCAGTGTGGAAATTGAAGAGAAAGGAACGATGAAATTTTTCTCACTACCATCAGTTTCTTTAACATTAACATACAGGTTTCCGCCATTACTCATCGGGTAATATTCGGTGAGATTAAACGGACCGGCAGGAACACTTTGTCTCAGGATAATTTCACCATTCTGAACAACAGTGACAACGGCTTCTGAATTTGCCATGCCGGAAATTGACGGAACATAGTTTGTTTTACTGACCGGATCCATGGTTCTGTCTGTTGTCAGACGAATACCACGAAATTTAACAGAATCAAATAACTGTGATGATGAATACAGATTACCGACAGTAAACTCACTTTTCAGTGAATTTATGTTTCTCGATAAGGTATTACTGATATTTTTCCATTTGTTTTTATTATTGTCATCATTCATCCAGGTGGAATAATTCTGATAACGCCATGCACCCAGATTGACTCTGGTCTGGATATTTCCATAATAGCTGTCTTTTGTTTCGCCATTGTGTTGACGATTTACTGCCGAAAATAAATAGTTAACAAAAAGTGCAGGGATACCATTATCCCAGTTTTCCTGCTCTAATGCTTCCAGTTTATCTTTATTAATGTATGACTGTGGTGTTGTCAGTGCATAAATCCGGGTGTTAAGGTCGAGATAGCCATGCGTATATTCAATGTCATTGATATTAAAACAGCCACCGGTATCATCATTATCTGATGACGGAAAATCGAGTCCTGTGTTTTCCCATTCTTCTCTTGAAAAACAGGGAATGAGCTTTTCATTACCAGCTTTGTTTTTTTTCAAAACAAAATCAATCTCTTTTGTGGTAATTTTATTATTGTTAATAACAAGAGTTACTTTGTATTTTCCGGGCGCATTATCATTTTCTTTGAAAACATTGACATCTTCATTAGTCAGTTGTGAGTTACTGCCGGGAATGTTAAATAAACTGGCCGGATAATAATCATCGGCCATAACGGAGAAAGATGTCCCTGCCATAAGGACAGGCATCACGGATAATGACATAAAATGGTTTTTATTATGATATTTTTTCATCATCATTATCATCTGTTATTTAGCAGAATAACTTAATTCAACGGCTTTACCGTAATCATTTATGTATGTCAGTTTTACATTTGCAGGTGCTTTAATTGCCTGCGGGACAGTTATTGTTTCCACCGATTTTGGCGATATATATCCGGAAGGTAGTTTTACTTCCTGGTTGTTGACGGTTATTTTCGAAACATTCACATAATAAGGTGTGCTGTTATTAACCGTAAGGCGGTTACCTGAAACAGACCAGTCTAACTTGTCAGCATAGGTCTCAATATCCCGGCTGTTATCGAGAGCCGCCGGGCGGTAAAGAATCTTTATTCGGTTGGTCATCGAATAGCGCAGAACGTTTTCCTGGCCTTCCTCACTCGGCGCCACAAATTTAACATTCAGCCAGTAAAGGGATTCTCTGTCAGCCGGTAATGACGCTACTTTTGTGACCTGTAATGTATTCTTTTTTTCAGCCCGTAACTTGACGAGTGGCGGCGTTGAAACAAAATCAGGGCTGACATTTCCTGCTTTATCTTCAACCCATGACTGCAAAAGATAATTTCTGCCTTTGTCGGTATTAAAGGCAACAACACCCTCGCTGTTATTTTTTTCATGATAAATAACGCGGGTTGTTTCTAAACCAAAACCGGCATAGCTTTCTGATACCAAAAGAAGTAATGCACAAGCAGAGAGAATATTTGTTTTAGTGAACATGATTAAGCCTTGGTTATTTTATTATAGTGAGGGCGCGCAGAGTATTTCATCTGCGCATAAATATTAATTATATGAGAGCGTATAATTCAGCGTTGCATCCGCCTGGCCGGCTTCAACGTCGTCAGCGGTACTGTAGTAGTATGCGGTATAACTTCCCTTCCATGATGCGCTGGAAGATACGTTATATTCCTCTGTTTTTGAGCCATCAATCACAACAGGGTCATTATTGGTATCACCATTCTCAAATATAAGGACAGCAATATTTTTAGCCGTTGTACTTGCGTTCGGGTTATCTAATTCTAACAGCTCGTTATCACCATCTTTTGGCTTACCATGTAACTGTAATTTTACTTTTCCCTGATCCGGGCAGTCTGTTAATGAAATATTCAGTTCACCGTAGCCATCTTTTCCGCCAACCATAGTGCCGGTTTCTGTAAATGCACTGGTCGGATAACGACCCATTAACACATCAACATTAGGAGAGTTAGTATCGTTAAGATCAATCGAACAGGTGGCATTATAAATAAAGCCTTTAAAGGAAATTGTACCTGTCTGATCAACTGCGGATGCACTCATAGCAGTACCGGCAAGTAATGCAGAAATTAATGATTTACCAATTAAAGATTTTTTCATCTTAAACCTTATTTAAATGAGTTTTTTATTATTCAGTGTCAGCTGAATAAAAATGAAATCGTGGTGTTTTATGCGAAACAATAATGAATAAAGGCAGAAATAATTCTGGCAATGATAAATACAATTTTCATTGTCCGGAGTGGAAGATTATTTTTTCTGCTGCTTACTGGTTGTCTGGTTTAATTTATAGATATATGAGTGTCTCTGAATAACTCACAGAATGAGTATATCGAAATAATGTATTGAGAATACCCTGCGGTGTATCTCTGTGTAATCTGATGTTTCAAACTATTGCGCTGTTAGTATTGGATTTAATCTTTTGATTTTTATGTGTATTTTTATTGTATTTATTTTATCTTATTTCTTTTTCACCGGATGTGAACAAAATGAATAGTAAGTAATGATTTAAATATCAATAGGTTGAGTAATAATAAATGAAAGAAAAACGGGGAGGAAATGCATTATTTACTTACATCTCACACGCGTATTTTTTTTAAAAAAGAACACAGGAAATGATTTTTTATCGGCCTGAATAATGATTTACATCGGAATTTGATGTGTGATTTTTTCCGGAAATGAGAGGTATTATCAGAGAGGCGGGAAATAACAGATACCGGAACAGGGGATATTGCCGGTATCTGTCAGATGTTATCTGTAAATTATAATATTATGGCGGACAGCTTTATATTGCTGCGCTCACTTCCTGATAAGCGAACAGTCCGGCGGCACCGCCGGTGTGCACAAACAGAAGTGGTGAAGTATCTTCCGGGTGTCTGCGAACCTGGTCAATCAGCCCGGCCATGGCTTTACCGGTGTAAACCGGATCCAGCAAAATACCTTCGTGACGCGCCAGCAGTTCAATGGCTTCCAGCCCGCCGGCATTCGGCATGCCGTATTCCGGGGCAAAATAGCTGTCCCACAGCACAATCGGTGCCGGTGTTTCAATATCAAACAGCTGTGCCAGTTCGTTTTGCAGTTTAACCACTTTCGGCGCCTGGTCAGCATATACCCGCGATACGGTGACACCGATAACCGGGGTCTGCGGCATCACCAGCTGTAATCCGGCAGACAGCCCGGCGTGTGTTCCGGCGCTGCCGGAGGCGACCACGACAGCACCGAATTCTGTGCCTTCCGGTGTCTGCTGCACGATTTCCATGGCGCACTCCGCATAGCCGAGGGAACCCAGCATATTGGAGCCGCCGACCGGCACGATATACGCATCACTGAGCTGCATATGGTTGATCAGTGCCTGCATCTGCGCATCCGGGTCAGTCAGGGCATCACACATCACACAGTGTGTGCCAAATAAATCCGTCAGCAGCTTGTTGCCGTTATTCAGAAAATTGGCTTCCTGACTGCCGATCGGGTTTTCCAGCAGCGCCACACATTTCAGGCCGTACATTGCCGCAACAGCCGCTGTCTGGCGGACGTGGTTGGACTGAATGGCTCCGGCAGTGACAATAAACTGTGCGCCTTTTTCCAGGGCATCCGCCATCAGGAATTCCAGTTTGCGCAGCTTGTTGCCGCCTGCCGCCAGCGGTGTCAGATCATCACGTTTGATGTAAATCTCCCGTCCCAGCAGGCGGGAGAGATTATTCAGTTTATTCAGCGGCGTGACACCGCTGAGCAGATTAAGCTTACTGAACTGCGCCAGTGTCTGTTGCAGCCGGGTTGCCCCGGCAGTGTTTACAGAAGAAGACATATCATTTCCTTATTGAATTCGCAGTCATACTCAGTAGGTGAATCCTAACCAGAGATAGACGGCCAGCGCAAAACTCGCGGTTAATACCGCATACGGCATCTGGGTACGGATATGCTCAATATGGTCACAGTCTGTCGCCATCGATGCCACGATCGCATCACTGGAGATAGGGGAGGTCATATCACCAAAGATAGACCCGGCGATAGCCGCACCAATCATATATTCCGGCGGCATACCGACAGACAGACCCAGCTGCACACCAATCGGGATCATGATGGCGAATGTACCCCAGGAGGTGCCGGTCGCCAGTGACATAATGGCACTGATCAGGAAGATAAAGCCGACAGAGAAGCCCGGCGCGATAACCCCTGATGTCACCTGGGCAATATAGGCACCGGTGTTAAGGTCGGAAGAGACAGAGCCCATCAGGAAGGCGAGGATCATCACCGAGCTGATTTTAATCATATTGGCATAGCCGATATAGAGCTCTTTAAAGAAGGTATCGACATTCATCACGCGGCGCGCCAGGAACCAGACAAATGACACCGCCGTCCCGAACATTACGCCCCAGTAAACCGAGGTGGAACCACTGCCTTTGCTGAACTCGCCGTCACCGGTGATATACAGCGCGACCGGCACCATCAGAATGGTGGAGAGGATCGGGATAAAGAAGTTCAGTGACGTATGACAGTTTGGATGATCAATAATGTCTTTATCATCTTCCGGCTCGTCGTGCGTTTCTTCCGGTGTACCGGTGATAACATCCGCAGAGCTGATGAGTGCCTGCGCACGCATTTCTGCTTTGCGCATCGGTCCCCAGGAGACATTACTGAAGATATAGAACAGAATGCTGGCGAGTGAGAACCAGGCCATGATGTTGTAAACCATGGAATGTGCCAGGATATCAAACGGTTCGCCGGTGATCAGCCCCTGAGAGATCTGCACACCGATAACGCCCATCATTGCCGCACCCCAGCCGTTGATCATGGCGGAAGAACAGACAGACACACAGGCGGTCTGGATGATGTAAGACATTTTCTCCGGCGGCACGCCGTATTTTTTTGCCAGCGCTTTGGTGGAAGCACCGGAAACCAGCTGGTTAATCGAGCTTTCGATAAAAATCAGGGACGTGATAATCACCGCCAGCAGCTGAACACCTTTGCGGCCTTTGATGATCTGCGTTTTGTTGGTCAGCAGGCGGACAAGCGCCCGTACACCGCCGGTCACCACGACCAGCCGCATAATCCCGCCAATCATCAGCATAAAGATGATGGTTTTGGCGTTTCCTGATGATTTAAAGACATCAATAATCCCTTCGAGGGTCGCGCGGATCCCCAGTAAGAGGTTGTGATCATGAATAACAGTAAAGCCGACAAGTATCCCGATCAGCAGTGATAAAATCACCTGACGGGTACAGATGGCCAGAATAATTGTGACGACCGGGGTAATGACCGTCCAGATACCATAGTCCTGCATACGCTTTCTCTTTTATTATTGTGGTAGTGATGCTGTGTCAGGCCAGAGCCTGCTGTAAATCAGCCAGTAAATCGCCGATATCTTCGATGCCGACAGACAAACGCAGTGTGCTGTCAAAAACACCGATGGATTCGCGCTCTTCGCGGGTCATGGAGCCGTGGGACATGGTCGCGGAGTGATTCACCATGCTTTCCACACCGCCCAGCGATTCAGCGAGCACAAAATAGCGCAGTTTTTTCACAAATGCTTCGGTTTCTGCGAGGCCGCCTTTCAGCTGAATAGTGACCACAGCACCGCCGGTGCGCATCTGTTTTTTGCATAATTCGTACTGAGGGTGATCTTTCAGGCCCGGATAAAATACTTTTTCAATCTTGTCGTGACCGGACAGAAATTCCGCCACGGCCTGTGCATTGCTGCATTGTGCCGCCATCCGCAGTGCCAGGGTTTTCAGGCCGCGCAGAGCGAGATAAGCATCAAACGGAGAGGCAATCGCGCCGGTGGTGGTTTTCAGGAAATTCAGTCTTTCCGCGAGATCGTCACGGTTGGTGATCACCGCGCCGCCGATCAAGTCAGAGTGACCACCGATATATTTACTGGAGGAGACCATGATCAGATCCGCACCCATGGTCAGGGGCTTCTGGTTCCACGGTGTCGCGAAGGTGTTATCGATGCAGGTTACGATATTGTGTTCTCTGGCCAGTCCGCAGATGGCTTCAATATCAACCAGTTCCAGTAACGGATTGGTCGGGCTTTCTATCCAGATCATGCGGGTATTGTCTTTGATTTTGCTGCGTACTGCGGCTAAATCATTGAGATCAACATAATCGAACTCGTGGCCGCAGTTCTCTTTTGCCACGCGCTCAAACAGACGGAATGTCCCGCCGTACACGCCTTTCATCGCAATAATATGGGAGCCCTGCGGGAAGATATTCAGCACCAGTGCCGCAGCCGCCACACCGGAGGCGGTCGCGGTGGCGTAAGTACCTTCCTCGACATCGGCCAGCAGTGTTTCATAGGCGTGGCGGGTCGGGTTACTGACGCGGGAATAGGCATATTCGCCGTGTTCGCTCAGGCTGGTCTGCACAAACGTACTGGCGGTGGTGATCGCCGGGAAAATAGCATGGTTTACTTTATCCTGCTGCTGTCCGCCGTGGATCAGCACAGTGGCAATTTTCTTACTCATAGTTGGTGTCCTGTAAAATATGCGATGAATATTTAATGGTTATTGTAATGGCCGGATAGTGGCACAGGTAGTCAGAAAAAATTTTCTAAAAAAATTCCGCTGCCGCAGACGGCAGAGAATAAATTTCTCTGTTATAAAATAAGTGTTATATATCAGATAATTGCATGTTTTATATGAATGAGAGGTGAATCACACTATGAATAATAAGGTTATTATTTTTATTTTACGGTCAAAAAAACCGGGTTGATTTTGCCCGGTTTCTGGTGTCTGAGAGTAAAAAAGGTGTGCAGGGGGATCAGTTCCGCACCAGGTCAACAGGATAGGAATTGAACAGATAACCATCAAAATTCGGGTCATCGACATCCGACAGCTCCAGCAGGCGCTGTTTTACATTTTCCAGATGCTGCCACATGGCTTCTTTGGCCGCCGCCGGGTCTTTCTTAATCATGGCGGCGAGGATCACCTGGTGATCGGTCATCCACTCTTTGCGGTAATCTTTATTGGTGATGCGCGTATGCAGCTTCAGCCACATCGGGTTGTTTTCCCGCCATGCCCAGGATTGTTTCAGTAACTCCACCAGCATGCTGTTATGGGTCGCCTGCGCGATGGCCAGGTGAAACTCGCGGTCGCCGGTTTCATCTTCCCCGGTTTTCAGTTCGTCGCGTTCCCGCTGCAGGGCACTGCGCATATTGGCGATATCCACCGGTGTGGCCTGGGTGGCGGCAAATTCCGCGATATTGCTTTCCAGCAGCTGCCGCGCCTGTAACAGCTCAAACGGACCGGCGGCATTGAGCGAACCGTTATCCGTATAACCGTCTTTCTGATGCGGCAGGTCAGTAATATAGATACCGGATCCTTTACGGACCTCTATCAGGTTTTCCAGTTCCAGCATAATAAGTGCCTCGCGTACCACGGTACGGGACACACTGAGCATCTCAGCAATTTCGCGCTCAGGAGGAAGCTTATCACCCACAGCATAGTGCATATTGGTGATCATCTGACGCAATGCGTGGCCAACTTCCTGATAAGGACGTTTTGATTCGATAAATTGAGTCATCTGTGGTGCCATAAATAAAATGAAATCGGAGTCAGTTTACCAGATATTGGTCAACCAAAAATGATTTTGATGACTATAATATAAAATAAACCACCCAATATTGGTAATACAGGGTGGTTTATCTGAGAGGTGCAACGAAGATTATTTCACGTCGCGGATACGATCTGCCATTTTGGATAACTCAGGGTTGGACTTGGCAATATCGTCATACATCGGTTTTACCGCATCCTGGAAGGTGACTTTATCAACGGTGATAAATTCAACACCCTGCTTCTCAACTTTCGCACGTTCTTCTTTCTCTGAGGCTTCCCAGAGTTTCGCCATTGTCTGTGCGGAGTCTTTGGCTGCCTGCTTCACAATTTCCTGCTGTTCCGGTGTCAGCTTATCCAGTGATTTGGTCGACATCACCAGCACATCCGGCACCATTGTATGCTCATCCAGAGAGAAGAACTTGGTGACTTCGCTGTGACGGCTCAGTGTATAGGACGGGATATTGTTTTCTGCCGCATCCACCACGCCCTGCTGTAAGGCGGTATAGAGTTCACCGTAAGCCAGCGGGGTCGGGTTACCGCCGAGTGCTTTTACCATTGAGATAGCCGTCGGGCTCGGCTGTACGCGGATTTTCAGACCTTTCAGATCGTCCGGTGTGCGGATAGGTTTCTTGGCATAGAAGCTGCGCGCGCCCGCATCATAGTAAGTCAGACCGACAAACCCGCTGTCTTTGCTGGAGTCGAGGATCTCCTGTCCGATATCACCGTAGATAATTTTTTCGTAGTGTGGTTTGTCACGGAACAGGTAAGGCAGGTTAAAGACGGAGTAAGCCGGTGAGAAAGCTTCCAGTTCAGCAGCATTGGATTTGACGATATCCAGTGCACCGTTCTGCATTAATTCCATGGATTCACGCTGGTTGCCCAATTGCGCGTCCGGGTAGATACGGATGCGGACGTCACCGTTTGTTTTGGTTTTTACGTCATCCGCAAACTGTGTCATGGCTTTGTGAACAGCATGATCACGGTTCTGGTTATGGCTGAGTTTCAGCGTGGTGGCGGCGAAAGCCTGGGTAGCGCTGAGAGCAAATACCGCGCCGATAACAGTGCTGAGGATACGTTTGCTGTTTTTCACGTTAGGGTTCTCCGGAGGAAAATGAGCTTCTTATTATGTTGTCTCACCTTAATCACAAGTCACTAAGTGGTCAAAAGGTAAACCTTCATTGGTTGACCACAATCACAAAATAACCCCAATCTCTGGTTAACCAAATCATAATGTGATCACCGTCACTCACTGTTTTCAGCGGGATAGACTATGCTCGAACAGCAAAATTTGTATTTGGTGTGACAGTTGCCAAATTGGTTAACCAAAATAAGAACAAGGACAAGGCCAATGAAAAACCTTGTAGCGCTGATTAATAAAGGGCTTGCTGTTTTTACTATCTGTTTATCAGCATTCCTGGTGTTCTGTGTGACATGGCAGGTGTTATCCCGCTATATCCTCAGCTCCCCGAGTACCATTACTGATGAACTCGCCCGTTACCTTTTTATGTGGGTCGCCATGATTGGTGCGGCTTACACCACAGGACAACACCGGCACCTCGCGATTGATCTTCTCGTTATGAAACTGTCAGGTGCAAGAAAGCAGTTTGTCAGTTTATTTATCCAGATTGCCATTATTGCCTTTGCAGGCATTGTGCTGGTGTACGGCGGCAGCACACTGGTCTCTTCCACACTGGAAAGCGGTCAGATCACCCCGGCACTGGGCTGGCAGATGGGTTACATCTATCTCTGTTTACCAATCAGCGGCTTACTGATGATTATGTATGCACTGGTTGATATCTTTTCACTCTTTCAGCCGGGTTCAGCAAATACTGAACTGACTGACAGCCATTAATGGTGCGATGAGAGGTTAATTATGGATTGGTATGTGATTGCCGCGCTCTTCGGCACCTTTGCGTTTCTGCTGGTTCTCAGTGTTCCGGTTTCCTTCGCTATCGGCCTGTCATCGTTAGTGGCGATAGCCATGACGCTGCCGCTCGACTCCGCGATTACTGTTGTCGCCCAGCGTATGGCGGCAGGGGTGGATAACTTCTCGCTGCTGGCGATCCCGTTCTTTATTCTCGCCGGTAACATTATGAACCAGGGCGGTATCGCTGCCCGGCTGATTAATGTGGCAAAAGTGATCGGCGGTCGTCTGCCGGGCTCACTGCTGCACGTGAATATCATGGCGAACATGCTGTTTGGTGCGATTTCCGGTTCTGCAGTGGCTTCTGCGGCTGCGGTCGGCGGCACCATGTCCCCGATGCAGAAAAAAGAGGGGTATGACCCGGAACTGTCCGCTGCAGTGAATATTGCGTCCTGCCCGTCAGGCCTGCTGATCCCGCCGAGCAACACGCTGATTGTTTACTCGCTGGTTTCCGGTGGTACGTCGATTGCCGCACTGTTCCTGGCCGGGTATATTCCGGGCATCCTGATGGGGCTGTCTCTGATGATCGTTTCCGGGATTATCGCAAAAAAACGCGGTTATCCGGTTGCACCGCGCCCGACATGGAATGAGTTTTTCTCAACCGTCTGGAAAGCTGTTCCGTCACTGATGCTGATCGTGGTGATTATGGGCGGGATTATCGCCGGTATCTTTACCGCGACAGAAGCATCCGCGATTGCCGTGATCTACAGCTTTGTTCTGGCCGTGATTATTTATCGTGAAGTCAGTTTCAGCCGCCTGCCGAAAATTATTCTGGAATCGGCAGTGACAACTTCTATCGTGCTGCTCCTGATCGGTGCCTCCATGGGGATGTCATGGGCGATGGCGAACGCGGATCTGCCGTATCTGATTGCTGACGGTCTGATGGCGATTTCCGATAACGCGCTGACTATCCTGCTGGTCATTAACATCATCCTGCTGATTGTCGGTATCTTTATGGATATGACGCCGGCGGTGCTGATTTTCACCCCGATTTTCCTGCCTGTCGCCATGGATATGGGGATTGACCCGGTACACTTCGGGATCATCATGACATTCAACCTGGCTATCGGTATCTGTACCCCGCCGGTCGGCAGCGCACTGTTTGTCGGGTGTTCCGTGGGCGGCGTCAGTATTGATAAAGTCCTGAAACCACTGGTGCCGATGTATATCGCACTGATTGCGGCGCTGGCGGTGGTGACCTATTTCCCTCAGCTCAGCCTGTGGCTGCCTGAGTTAGTCCTGAACTATACACCATCGTAATACCTGTGTTGTCACTCATCTGCCCTGCCGGATGAGTGACCATTTTGGTTTACCGATTTAGTGAAATGAAAGTAACAAAAACGCACTTTTCGTTGATGTATTTTTATTTACAGTAAAAACAATAAATTAATCATAAAACAAAATGTGATATTGGTTGACCAATATTGTTTTCAGGCTTGACGTCTCTCTGTATTGATAGGAAGATGACAACGCTGTACACGTGACAGCAAGGTTTGACAGCAATACTCGCCACACCGGGGATTTAATTGGTCAACCAAATACACAGTGATGATATTCGCGGAGCATAAACGAGGTTTAGTATGAAACAAACTTGGCGTTGGTACGGACCGGCAGATCCGGTTACTTTATCTGATATTCGTCAGGCGGGCGCTACCGGTATCGTGACAGCGCTGCACCATATCCCGAACGGTGAAGTCTGGACCACAGACGAAATTCAGAAGCGCAAGGCGCTGATTGAAGCTAACCATCTGGAATGGACCGTGGTTGAGAGTGTGCCTATCCACGAAGACATCAAAACACAGACCGGTGAGTATGAAAAATGGATTGCCAACTATCAGCAATCGCTGCGTAACCTCGCCGCCTGCGGGATTTATACTGTCTGCTACAACTTCATGCCGGTTCTTGACTGGACCCGTACTGACCTGGAATATGAGCTGCCGGACGGCTCAAAAGCATTACGTTTTGATCAGATTGAATTTGCGGTGTTCGAAATTTACCTCTTACAGCGCGAAGGGGCTGAGCAGGACTACACCGCAGAAGAACTTGCGCAGGCCAAAACCCGCTTTGAAACCATGCGGGATGACGAAAAACAAAAACTGATAAACAATATTATTGCCGGTCTTCCGGGTGCGGAAGAAGGCTATACACTTGAACAATTCCGCCAGCACCTGAAACGTTACGCCGGTATCGATAAAGCGAAATTACGTGAGCACTTTGCGTATTTCCTGAATAAAATCATTCCGGTGGCTGAAGAGTGCGGCCTGAAAATGGCTGTGCATCCTGATGATCCTCCGCGTCCTATCCTCGGCCTGCCGCGCATTGTCTCCACGATTGAAGATATGCAGTGGATGGCGGATACCGTCAACAGTGATGCCAACGGTTACACCATGTGCACCGGCTCTTACGGCGTGCGTGCTGACAACGATCTGGTCAATATGATTCAGACCTTTGGTCCGCGGATTTACTTCCTGCATCTGCGTTCAACCATGCGCGAAGAAAATCCGAATACTTTCCATGAAGCGGCGCATCTGGCCGGTGATGTGGATATGTATAATGTGATCAGCGCGGTTGCCGCCGAAGAGAACCGCCGCCGTGAGAGCGGCTCTGAGTCTCTGATCCCGATGCGTCCGGATCACGGTCATCAGATGCTGGATGACCTGAAAAAGAAAACCAACCCGGGCTATTCCGCCATCGGCCGTCTGAAAGGGCTGGCTGAAATCCGTGGTCTGGAAATGGGTATTCACCGCGCATTCTATACAAAATAATATCTCATACCTTTGTACCTGCCGGGCTGCGGGATCTCTCCTGCAGCCTGCTCCCCGGGAGCCTGTAATGGAAAAGAATCTTGTCACTGCGGACATCACCGCAACGCGTCCTGACTGGACGACTGATCGTCTCACCACCCGTATTGTTCACCTCGGCTGCGGCGCGTTTCACCGCGCACATCAGGCGCTGTATACCCATCACGTATTAGAAAAAACAGACAGCGACTGGGGTTACTGCGAAGTTAACCTGATGTCGGCACAGGATGCGGCACTGATCGAAGGGCTGAAAGCCCAGTCCATGCTGTATACCGTGGCGGAGAAAGGGGTGGATAAAACAGAGCTGAAAATTATCGGTTCAATGAAGGAAGCGATGCACCCGCTGATCGACGGTATTGATGCGGTGATTGAGAAAATGGCGTCTCCGGATGTCAGTATTGTTTCCCTGACTGTGACCGAAAAAGGCTACTGCACCGATCCGGCGACCGGGCAGCTTGACCCGGAAAATGCACTGATTAAACAGGATCTGGCCACACCGGAGACCCCGCGCTCTGCTATCGGCTACATCACTGCAGCACTGAAACGCCGTCGTGAACGCGGTCTGCCGCCGTTTACTGTGCTCTCCTGTGACAACGTCCGTGAGAATGGTCATGTTGCCCGTGAAGCCGTACTCGGCCTGGCGCGGTTACAGGATCCGGCGCTGGCGGCGTGGATTGAAGCCAATGTTACTTTCCCGTGCACGATGGTTGACCGTATTGTTCCGGCGGCCACCCCGGAAACACTGGCGGAAATCGCGCAGCTTCTGGGAACAGAGGATAACTGTGCTATCGCCTGTGAGCCGTTCCGTCAGTGGGTGATTGAAGATAATTTTGTCAACGGCCGTCCTGAGTGGGATTGCGCTGGTGCGCAGTTTGTGCAGGATGTGGTGCCGTTTGAATTAATGAAGCTGCGGATGCTCAACGGCAGTCACTCCTTCCTGGCGTATCTCGGCTATCTCGGTGGTTATGCCCATATTTCCGACACCATGACCAACCCGGATTACCGCAAAGCTGCCTGTGCACTGATGCTGGATGAGCAGGCGCCGACCCTCACCATGCCGGAAGAAACCGACCTGGTCGCCTATGCGGATAACCTGATTGACCGCTTTACCAATCCGTCCCTGAAACACCAGACCTGGCAGATTGCGATGGACGGCAGCCAGAAGCTCCCGCAGCGCCTGCTGGACCCGGTTGCGCGGCATATCGCGGACGGCAGTGACTATCGTCATCTGGCACTGGGTGTGGCGGGCTGGATGCGTTATGTCAGCGGCACCGATGAGCAGGGCAATAAAATCGATGTGCGTGACCCGCTGGCAGAAACCTTCGCGGCAATCTGCGCAAAACACGGCCTGTCTGTGGCGGTGGTGGATGAGCTGCTGGCAATTGAATCCATTTTCGGTAACGACCTGCCGAAACAGCAGGGCTTTGTTGATGCGGTGAAACGCGCGTATCAGCAGTTACTTGATGTCGGTGCCCGTCAGGCCGTTGCCGCACTGTAATCCCGGAGAGTTTATGAAACAGTTTCTTTGCGAAGACTTTTTACTGCACAGCGACATTGCCCGCCGTCTTTATCATGACTACGCGGCGGACATGCCAATCTATGACTATCACTGTCACCTGAATCCGCGCGAAATCGCGGAAAACCGCCGTTTTGATAACCTCGGGCAGATCTGGCTGGAAGGGGATCACTACAAATGGCGCGGCATGCGTTCGGCGGGGATCCCGGAGCAGCTTATCACCGGGCGCGACAGCAGTGATTATGAAAAATATCAGGCGTGGGCAAAAACCGTGCCGATGACTCTCGGTAACCCGCTGTATCACTGGACTCATCTGGAACTGCGCCGCCCGTTCGGTATCACCGGCAAAGTGTTCGGGCCGGAAACGGCGCAGAGCATCTGGGATGAAGCGAATGAAAAACTGGCGCAACCTGAATTTTCCGCGCGCGGCATTATGCAGCAGATGAATGTGCATATGGTCGGCACAACAGATGACCCGGCAGATTCGCTGGAATACCACCGGCAGATTGCGCAGGATGACAGCTTTGATATTGAAGTGCGTCCGAGCTGGCGTCCGGATCGTGCTTTTAAAATTGAACTGGACGGCTTCACGGACTATATCGCGAAGCTCGGACAGAGTGCTGATGTGGATATCCGCCGTTTCAGCGACCTGCTGACCGCGCTGGAACGCCGTCTGGTACACTTTGCGCAGCATGGTTGTGTTGCCTCTGACCACGGCATTGAGATCCTGCGCTACGCACCGGTACCGGATGAATCGGTGCTGGATGCGATTCTGCAGAAACGTCTCGCCGGGGAAATCCCTGATGAAACCGCCACCGCGCAGTTCGCAACGGCGGTGCTGGTCTGGCTCGGAAAGCAGTATGCGAAACGCGGCTGGGTGATGCAGTTGCACATCGGTGCGCTGCGCAACAACAATACGCGCATGTTTAAGCTGCTCGGTGCCGACAGCGGTTTTGATTCCATCGGTGATGCGCCGGTGGCTTATCCGCTTTCACGTCTGCTTGATGAAATGGATAAAACCGATGAACTGCCGCGCACCATCCTTTACTGCCTGAATCCGCGTGATAACGAAGTGCTGGCGACCATGATCGGCAACTTCCAGGGCGGCGGTATCGCAGGTAAAGTGCAGTTCGGTTCCGGCTGGTGGTTCAACGACCAGAAAGACGGCATGCAGCGTCAGCTCGAACAGCTGTCACAACTGGGACTGTTAAGCCAGTTTGTCGGGATGCTGACAGATTCCCGCAGTTTCCTGTCCTATACTCGTCATGAATACTTCCGCCGTATTCTGTGTAATATGCTCGGTACGCTGGCGGTAAATGGTGAAATTCCGGCGGATGAGAATATGCTGGGACAGATGGTGCGTGATATCTGTTTCAATAATGCACAGCGTTATTTTTCCGCTGCAAAAGGTGAATAATGACAGTGAAACGCATTGGTCTGATCGGCGAGTGCATGATTGAACTCAACGGTGCGCCGTTCGGGGAGATGGTTCAGCGCTACGGGGGTGATGCCCTGAACAGTGCGGTTTATCTGGCCCGTGCGGCCGGAGACGCCGTTGAGGTGAATTTTATCTCTGCCATGGGAACCGACCCGCTCAGTAAAGGTATGATCAGCCGCTGGCAGGCGGAAGGGGTCAATACTGCGCATGTGCTGATCGATCCGCATCATCAGCCGGGGTTATACCTTATCCAGCTGGATGAGCAGGGCGAGCGCACGTTTCTTTACTGGCGCAATGATTCGGCGGCGCGTTATCTTATCCGCCATCCGGAATACCCGGCGCTGCTGGCACAGATGGCGCAGATGGATGCCATTTACCTCAGCGGGATCAGCCTTGCCATTCTGCCGCCGCAAGACCGGCTGCAACTGCTGGATGACCTGAAAACGCTGTCACAGCAGGGCAAGACCATTCTGTTTGACAGCAACTACCGCCCGGCACTGTGGGCGGATGAAAATGAAACCCGTGACTGTTATCAGGCAATGTATGCACTGACCGACATGGCACTGGTCACTGATGATGATGAAGCACGTCTGTGGGGCGACAGCGACCGCAACTCCACCTTTGCCCGTCTGGCAAAAGCCGGGGTGAAGCAGGCGATTATAAAAGCGGGTGCTCAGGGGTGTGACTACCGTGATCTGCGCACTGACGCACCGGCCATCACTATTGCCACCACCCCGGCGGAACAGGTGGTTGATACCACGTCAGCCGGTGATGCATTCAACGCCGGGTTCCTGGCGGGCTGGCTGACCGGCGCGGATATTGAACGCGCTGCCCGGATGGGCCACCGGCTTGCGGGTGTGGTGATTCAGCACAAAGGGGCGATTATCCCGCAGGCGGCGACCCGCCCGGTCACTGATACTTTACTGAATAACACGTTTTAACGGGAAAAGAGGAGAACGAGATGTCCGAATTACAGGCAATGATTACCCGTTTCCGGCAGCTGAAAATTGTGCCGGTGATCGCCGTGGATAACGCGGAAGATATTATCCCGTTAGGCAATGCGCTGGCGGATAACGGTCTGCCGGTGGCGGAAATCACTTTCCGTACTGAATGTGCGGCGGAAGCGATCAAACTGCTGCGCGAAGCCCGCCCGGATATGCTGGTGGGCGCGGGAACCGTGATTAACCGCGAGCAGGTGCGTCAGGCGAAAGCCGCCGGGGCACAGTTTGTCGTCTCTCCCGGTCTGAACCCGAACACCGTGCAGGCGTGTCAGCAGATTGATATCCCGATTGTGCCGGGGATTAACAACCCCAGCGCGGTTGAGCAGGCACTGGAGCTGGGCATCGATTTTGTGAAATTCTTCCCGGCAGAGCCGTCAGGCGGTATTCCGATGATCAAAGCCATGCTGGCGCCGTATCATCAGTTACAGGTGATGCCGACCGGTGGTATCGGGCTGAACAATATCCGCGACTATCTGGCTATCCCGCAGATTGTGGCCTGCGGCGGCTCGTGGATGGTTCCGGCTTCGCTTATCAAAGCAAAAGACTGGGCAGCCATCGGCAAACTGGCGCGTGAAGCCAGTGAGTTTGTGAAATAAGGATTTTTTACCGTTCCGGCAGCAGATCCCCTCTCTGCTGCCGTATTATCTGTTTTCTCCCGCCTGTAACATTCCGAATCATCAATTATCCTGTTGTTTTTACAGAGATTCCGGAACTATGACCGTTCGCAAAGATATTTTTTAATCAGTTGTATATGCTGGTGAATCATACTGCTTTTCAGACGGGCCTTCTGTGTTGCATAAATATTATCCCTTCAGTCTGCGTGACAAACTCATATTGATGGCCATTCTGCTGGTCACCGTGCCGACACTTATCATCGGTTATTTTGTGGAAACAGAGGGGCGTTCCGCGTTGTTGCAGGAGAAACGGAACAAACTCTATTCCGTTGCCGGTCTGCTGGAACAGGCACTGAATGATGAATATGACCTTGCCGCATCCCTGCCGCGTGACCAGCGCCTGGCGCTGATCAGCGAAAAACTGTATCCGGCGGCGGAAATTATCACTTCCACCTTCCCCGGGGTCGGCGCCGGGTATTACCACCGTAAACTCGACGGTATTGTGACCTATT
The DNA here is from genome assembly GCF_022819185.1 of Morganella sp. HSTU-ASny43. NCBI lineage: Bacteria > Pseudomonadati > Pseudomonadota > Gammaproteobacteria > Enterobacterales > Morganellaceae > Morganella > Morganella sp. HSTU-ASny43. The sequence goes on along the minus strand of NZ_WSPG01000017.1, from coordinate 2,956 downwards.
CTCCGCGTGCCCGTTACGGCAACAAAACCGGTACCCGAATCAGTGAGGATCACCCCGGCCGTCATGTGATGGCAACGGGAGAGCCGGAGGTCGGCTGGGGAAGCCAGGTGCGCGGTAATATTATGAACGCCATGATTCCTGTCAGGCGTAACGGCGAGGTGATCGGCTATATCTGGGCGAACGAACTGACGGATGATATTGACCGCCAGGCGCTGGCGATGGATGTCAAAATTATCGCGGTCATTGCACTCGGGATCCTGTTCAGTCTGCTGATTATTATCGTCTTTTCCCGTCATTTCAGCCGGGATATCGGCGCGATTAAAAGCGGCCTCAGTGATCTCTCCCGTGATCTCAATACCCATCTGCCGATGATGAAAGGGGAAATGGGGGAGATCAGCGACAGCGTCAACGCCCTGGCACAGACACTGCGGGAGATGAAAACCCTCAACGAACTGATTATTGAAAGTGCGGCGGACGGCGTGATCGCGGTGGATATCAACGGCTGTGTCACCATGATTAACCCGGCGGCGGAAGAAATAACCGGCTATCTGGAGCGGGATCTGCACGGCAAATATTACGGTGACGTTTTTGAGGGGCGCAGTTTCTCCAGCCCGGTTCTCGATACCCTGAAGCGCGGTATTGAGCACGTCAGTCTGGAAATTGCCTATCCCGCCCGTGACCGCACCATTCAGATAAACGTCAGCACCAGCCGCATCCGTAATGCGGGCGGGGAGCTTATCGGCGCGCTGGTGATATTTAAAGATCTTACTGCGCAGAAAGAGGTTCAGCGCCGTATGCAGCAGGCGGAAAAACTCGCGACACTCGGCGAGCTGATGGCGGGAGTGGCCCATGAGGTGCGTAACCCGCTGACGGCGATCAGCGGTTTCGTGCAGATCCTCAAAGAACTGGAAAATCACCCGGATAAACTGGAATATATCAGTATTATTCTCAAGGAAGTGGATTCCATTGACCGGATCATCCGCCAGCTGCTTGATTTCTCCCGGCCGCAGACCGGCACATTCCGCCCGATCAGCGTCAACCGGCTGATTGAGGAAGCCCTGGTGCTGGTCAAAACCAAAGGGGTGGAGGCACGGGTCACCTTTACCTGGGAGCCGGATGACACACTGCCGCTGATTGAGGCCAACAGCGAACTGCTGCGTCAGGTGCTGCTCAATATCATGATAAACGCGGTGCAGTCGATTCCGGCCAGAGGCAATCTCTTTATCTCCACCTGTTACATGGAAGAGCAGCGGGTCATGGTGGTGATCCGCGATGACGGCACCGGAATTCCGGCGGCGCTGCAGAAGAAAATTTTTGACCCGTTCTTTACCACCAAAGCCTCGGGAACCGGGCTGGGACTGGCTATCAGCCAGCGGATCATTGCCGGTCACGGCGGTGATATTTTCCTTGAAAGTCAGGAACATCATGGAACGACGTTCACCATAACGTTGCCGATAACGCAGGGTAAGAAAAATGATTACACATAAATCGTACCGGCTTCTGATAGTTGATGATGAAAAGAATCTCTGCCGGATGTTACAGACCGCCTTTTCTATTGATGGTCATGAAACCCGGGTGGCGGAGGACGGCGAGGCGGCGCTGATAAGCTTTGTGCAGGATAAACCGGATGTGGTGCTGATGGATATCCGCATGCCGAAACTGGACGGTATTGAGGCCCTCAAACGGATGCGGGAGCTGAACCCGGAAGTGCCGGTCATTCTGATGACCGCCTATGCCGCTGTGGAAACGGCAGTGGACGCGCTGCGTCTCGGGGCGTTTGATTATGTGATAAAGCCCTTTGACCTGACGGAGCTGAAACTGCTTATCTCCCGTGCATTACAGTTGCAGGAGATGAAACAGGAAATCAATCTGCTGCACCGCGAACTGAGCGACAGCTACCAGTGGGGACGGGTGCTGACCCGTAACCCGAAAATGATGGAAATCTGCCGCGATATCGCCAAAGTCTCGCGCAGTCAGGCGACAGTGCTTATCACCGGGGAAAGCGGCACCGGGAAGGAAGTGGTGGCGCGGGCAATCCATTACAACAGCGAAAGGGCCAACGGCCCCTTTATTAAAGTGAACTGCGGGGCGCTGCCCGGCTCGCTGCTGGAAAGTGAGCTGTTCGGCCATGAAAAGGGCGCATTTACCGGGGCACAGGTACAGCGTCAGGGATTATTTGAACGCGCCAGCGGCGGAACATTGCTGCTTGATGAAGTCGGTGAAATGCCGGCGGATTTACAGGTGAAACTGCTGCGGGTGGTGCAGGAGAAAGAATTCGAACGGGTCGGCGGCAGTAAAACCATCCGTGTGGATATCCGCATTATTGCCGCGACCAACCGCGATATGCATGAACGGGTGCGGGAAGGGCATTTCCGCCAGGATCTGTTTTACCGTCTCAATGTTATTCATCTGAACCTGCCGCCGCTGCGTGAGCGGCCGGAGGATGTGGGTTTGCTGGCCTCCCATTTTCTGCAGAAATTCAGTCAGGAAAATAACCGCGATATTGTCGAGCTGGCACCGGAAACCCTGGCATTGCTGATGAACTACCAGTGGCCGGGCAATGTACGGGAGATTTCCAACGTGATTGAACGGGCAGTGATTATGAGCACCGGTTATGTGATTTTCCCCGAAGATCTGCCGGAGCAGTTACTGGCACAGGTCCGCAGCCAGCCGGTGGCACTGATTCCGGTCACGCAGGAGCCGGGCCTGAACCTGAAAGAGAATATTAAAGCTTACGAGAAAGAGCTGATTATTTCCGCCCTGGCGGAATTTCAGAATAACAAAACCCATACCGCATCTGCGCTGGGGATCAGCCGCCGGGCATTAATGTATAAATTGCAGGAATACGATATTGAATAATTAATAATAATTTTATAAAAATAATTTTAAAAAGCACGGTGAAAATAAATTCACCGTGCTTTTTTTGTTGTGAATAAATTTTCACACTGTGCATTTT